>JBLMWR010000402.1:0-11882 GCA_050257335.1 Deltaproteobacteria bacterium
GGCCGAAGTATTCGACCAGGGTGCGGTGCCGGCAGGTGACCGGGCGACAGTAGTTTTCCATGTCGGCCAGGTGCCGGTACACGTTGGCGAGATACTCCGGATCGACGGGCGTCTCGGACTCGGCGACCGACTTCTGCATGATCTTCTTCCAGAGCATGGCGTCGCCGGCGGAATAGAGGAGCACGCATTCGGCCTCGAGCCCGTCGCGGCCGGCGCGTCCCGTTTCCTGCTGGTAATGCTCGATCGACTTGGGCATTCCGGTGTGCAGGACGTAACGAATGTTCGAGCGGTCGATCCCCATGCCGAAGGCGACCGTGGCCACGACCACGTCGCATTTCTCTTCGGAGAAGAGATCGTGGACTCGTTTGCGTTCGGGGCCCTCCATTCCGGCGTGATAGGGGAGGGCGTTGATCTTCGCCCGCTGGAGGGCGTCGGTCATCTCGTCGACATCCCGGCGGCGCAGGCAGTAGATGATCCCCGCTTCCCCCTCGTGGCGCTTGAGCGCCTCGAACGTCTGCTGGTACTCGTCGTAGCGCGGCACGACGTTGTAGAACAGGTTGGGGCGGTCGAAATTGCCGACGAGGACTTCGGCCGCTTTCAGCCCCAGTTGGGCGACGATGTCGGCCCGCACCTGTTCGGTGGCGGTGGCGGTGAAGGCGTGGACCGATGCCTGGGGAAAAAGCTTCTTGAGCTCTCCCAACTGGCGATACTCGGGGCGGAAATCGTGTCCCCAATGACTGATGCAATGCGCTTCGTCGATAGCGAATCGGCGGACGCCGATCTGCTTGAGCAGCGATCGGAAGGGGCCTGTCGCCAACCGCTCGGGGGAGGCGAAAAGCAGGCGGATCTTTCCGGAGAGCACCTCCCGTTCTCCGGCCCGCTGTTCCTCGGTCGAAAGCGAGCTATTGAGCTGCAGGGCCGGGACGCCGCACGCGCGGAGGCCGTCGACCTGGTCTTTCATCAGGGCGATGAGGGGCGAGATAACGACCGTCGTGTCGCCGCGGACCACGGCGGGGGCCTGATAGCAGAGCGATTTGCCGCCGCCGGTCGGGAGGACCAGCAGGGAGTCGCGGCCGTCGATCACGGCCTGCATGGCGGCCGCCTGCAGCGGACGTAGCGTCTCAAACCCCCAGTGCCGGCGGACCGCCGCCAGCAGCTCGGCCGGTCCTTTGGCCTCGGATGTATCCGTCGAGTTTGGCGTAACCATCCGCACTCCTGGCCGCATTGATTCTTGCTGTCCGACCGACTTGCAATGGCGAACGAACCGCCGACTGTTCCGCGCCGGAAGCGCGGACTGTATTGAAAAACCCAGCCTAGCACGCGCTGCATTGTGTTGCCAGCGGGGGCTAAGCTGTCAACTGACGCGTCAAACAGAAATCTTTGCGTCTTTGCGCCCGCGCTTTCCGGGATCATCCTGTCATAATCCGGCATTCCGAATCTCTGTGATCCGCGTATCCCCGTATTCCGTTCGTGCTGGTTGCAAACTATGGAAACCGTGCTTCATCCAATACCCCGTTTGTGGCTGCGGCTGTCGATCTGGGTCGCGCTGGTGGCGTTCATTTCCATTGGTCATGCGAGCTGGATGTCGAAGCTGGGGTTCGCCTTCTGGATGGCGTTTTTCCTTGGAAGTTACCGCGTCGCCCGCATCAACGACGGCTGGTTTGAACGCCGGATGGTGCTGCTGTTCATTCCGATGAAGCTCAAGCGCTGGCAGCTCGAACGGTTTATCCAGATCGAAACGGTGTGGCAGGAGGGGATGAACGTCGGCTGGGCGCTGCTGATCGGGCCCGCGATGTGGCTGTGGACGCGATTCTTCGACCTCGTCATCCCGTGGATGGGAGGCGAGTACCAGCTTCGGCTGCGGCACGCCAAGGGTGGCCCGGTCCTGGTCTGGCAGGGGAACAGCGAAGCCAACTTCGAGGCGAATCTCGAGATCCTCAAAGCGAACACCGGCCTGCCGATCCAGCGCGCGGGGCGATGAAGATCTGCGGCTCGGCCGCGGTGACGCTCGCGGTTCAAATCGGAGCCGACATCGCGTAAGATGTCGTATCCATTCTTCCATCAGCATAGATTTGAGGTACGCGATCACGATGATTACGAGTATTACGGGCGTATGGCGACGATTGGGCCTGGTCTTCGCGGCCGTATCGATGTTCGTGGTCGCCGCCGGCGAGGCATTCGCCGAGCCGAACTGGCCGCGCTGGCGGGGACCGCGCGGCGACGGGCATTCCGCGGCGACGAACCTGCCGCGGAAATGGACTACAGATTCGGTCGCCTGGAAAGTCCCCCTCAAGGGGAGCGGGCAATCGTCGCCCATCGTCTGGGAAGACCGGATCTTTCTCACTTCCGCGCTCGAGAACGGACGGCAGCGCGTCGTCTTCTGCATCGACGCCCGCGACGGCAGCCTGATATGGGAGCACGTCGCCTGGACCGGCGAGCCCGAGAAAATCCACCAGATGAACAGTTGGGCCTCGGCCTCGTGCGCGACCGACGGCGAAGCCGTTGTTGCATTTTTCGGCAGAGGGGGGCTGTACGCGTATACCCTTGACGGCAAGCACCTCTGGTCGCGCGATCTGGGGCCCTTCGAAGGCCCCTGGGGAACGGCCGCGTGTCCTGTCATCGTCGGTGACCTGGTCATCCAGAACGGCGATGCCGATGTCAACGCGTTCATCATGGGGCTCGACAAACGGACGGGCGAAACGAAATGGACGACGCCGCGCTTCAATTCCCGCGGCTGGAGCACGCCCATTCTCGTCGAGGCAGGTGATCGCAAGGAGCTCGTCGTCAATGGCCACAACGGCGTCACCGCGTACGACCCGGCGACGGGTAAAGAGTTCTGGTTCTGCAAGAGCTTCAACGGCCGCGGGGAGCCGACGGTCACCCCGGCGGGAGATGTCCTGTGTGCCGTGAATGGCCTGGCAGGAGACATTTACGCGATCCGACCGGGCGGGAGCGGCGATGTCACTCAAACGCAGATGGCCTGGCACACGCCGCGCCGCGGAGGCCGCGACACCCCTTCCCCCATCGTAATCGACGGGTATATCGTCGTGGCGGACATGAAGGGGATCGCCACGTGCTACGAAAGTGAAACGGGGCACGAACTGTGGAAGGAGCGCATCTGCGACCAGATCTCGTCTTCTCCGATCGCCGCCGGCGGGCTGGCCTACTTCCAGGACGAACAGGGGCAGACCGTAGTCATAAAACCGGGCCCAAAGCTGGAGGTCGCGGCCCGCAGTTCCGTGGGGAACACCGGCGGCGAGATTTTTCGTGCCTCGCTCGCCCCCGTCAGCGGCAAGCTCTTCTCCCGGTCGAACAAGACGCTGTACTGCATCTCCGCCGCGCCCCCCCCGGCGAAGTAGCCGGGGGGAGATACAGCGGCTGGGAATGCCGCGAAGAGGCCAGGAGCACGGTGCTGGACGATGGGGCTGCGCATCGGGTACTCCTTTTCTCGCATAGCCTCATTTTTCCGTTTTTGCTACGCTCCGCCCCCGGTTCCGGAAAGGTTTTCAAGGAGCGTCGATATGCCAGTTTCTCAACGTTCTGCAGCGCGCGGCTGGGTCGTGGGCGCGCTCTTTGTTGTCGTTGCGGGCGGGGGGCTGCTTATCGCGCAGGAGCAGGGCTGGCTCCCGTCATTGCCCTGGTTCAGGCTCGCGGCATCTGATCGCCCTTCGCCGGCGCGAGACGAACTCGATGACGAGGTCCCCGGCCCGGACGAGGCGGACGACGGCGAACTCCCCGCCAGTGCGCTTCTGGCGCAATCCGAACCGGAGGAAATGACTCCCGAAACGCCTCTGGAAGAGGGAGCAAGGGGGCGGCAAAGGGGGGCGGCACGCCACAGCCAGTGGTCATCCGCCGAAAGTCCCGCACTGGAATTGGACGATGCCGCAGACGATCTGCCGCCAGCGCGCAGCCGTTCGAATATCGTCCGTGCGGGTTTCGAGGAAGAGGCCCCTCCGGCCCCCTCCGATCCTGAAGAAGCACGCGACCGCGAACGCACTTCGTCACGGGGCGGCAAACCCGCTGTTGCCGCACGGCCGGGTGATACGGCCGAGGCCGTTTCCACGTTGCGGAGCACCCAGAGCAATCCCGCAAAGGGCGCGCCGCTGATGGACCGCAAGAAGATCGAGGAGCTCATGGACGAGGGCGACTACGTCGAAGCGCAGAAGGAACTGTCGCGGTGGTACTGGCAGATGCCGAATGAACACGAGAAGATCCTGCCGCAGTTGAACAAGATGGCCCAGGCCCTCTACTTCTCGCCGCAGCCGATGTATTTCGAGCCGTACGTCGTGAAGCCCGGCGACCAGTTACGCGTCGTGGGGCAGCGGTACAAGCTGTCGTGGGAATACATTGCCAAGCTGAATCACGCCGACGCGCGGAAGATCCGGATGGGACAGAAGCTGAAGATCGTTCCCGGGCCGTTTGCCGCGGTGGTGTTCCTCGACCGCTATGAACTGGTGGTTCACCTGAACGGCAGTTTCGTGAAGAGTTACCGGGTGGGAGTGGGCAAGGACGGGACAACGCCCGTCGGGACGTTCATCGTCAAGAACAAGATGGTCGATCCGACGTATTACGGGCCGGAAGGGGTCATCGCGCACGACGACCCGAACAATCCGCTGGGGGAGCGGTGGATCGACATTGGCGACAGCTACGGGATCCACGGGACGATCGATCCCCAGTCCATCGGCAAAAACGAATCGCGGGGCTGCATCCGGATGTTGAATCCGGACGTCGAAGAAGTCTATGATTTCCTCGTCATGGGGTCCGAGGTCAGGATTCAGAAATAACAGGGACCCGCGGAATACGACCCGTGGGCTTGAGAATGCAGCAGCACACGAGGCTGATTGAGCTGTTTCGCGAGCGCGCCCTGAAATTCGGGGACTTCACGCTCGCGTCGGGGAAAAAAGCGAGATACTACCTCGATGGAAAGCAGATCACGCTGCATTCCGAGGGGTTGAAACTGGTGAGCGAGGGGTTGCTCGAGCTGCTGGATGGGGTCGACTTTCAGGCGATCGGCGGCATGTCGATCGGCGCCGACCCGATCATCGGCGGTGTGCTGGCGGCCGCCGGGGCGCGCGGCCGCGAGCTGCTCGGGCTCCTTGTCCGCAAGGAGCCGAAAGGTCACGGGACGCAACGCTTCATCGAAGGCCCCGTGCAGCCGGGAATGAAGGTCGTCGTCGTCGATGACGTGGTGACGACCGGCGGCAGCTCGCTGCTGGCGATCGACCGCATCCAGGAATTCGGCTGCGAAGTCGTGCAGGTAGCGGCGATCGTCGATCGGATGGAAGGGGGCGCCGCCAACTTTGCCGCCCGCGGGCTGAATCTCAAGAGCCTGCTCACCATCCGGGACTTCGGCATCGAGCCGCCCGGAACGTAGCATGGGCTTCCAAGCCCGTGCGTTCACTTCGAAACTTCATGGTTGATGCGGTAACGGGTCAATCCAGCGCGGCACGCGGCGAAAAATCACGCACGGGCTTGGAAGCCCATGCTACAGCGGACTCGCCCGCAGGTGGCGGCATGATATAATACAGTGACAGCGGGCGGCCGCAGTCCGCATTTGCCGGTTCGACTCCTGAGCATGCCCAGTGTTTGGTTCCCGCGCATCGTTGAAGACGCTCGCCGTCCTGTGCAAGTCGCTGTCCACGATGCTGCATTCGGGGGTGGCGCTGCTGAAAGCGCTCGAGATCGCCTCGCGGAAAACGGGTGACGCCGGCTGCCGGAAAAGGCTGGTCGCCGTCCGCGAAGAAGTCCAGCAGGGGACGGACATCGCCCGGGCGCTGCGCGCCCAGGGGGGGTATTTTCCGGAACTGATGACCGACATGGTTTCGGTCGGCGAAGAGACCGGCTCGCTGCCAGAGGTCCTCGACGGCCTGGCCGACCATTACGAAAACGTCGTGCGGCTGCGGCGGATGCTGATCGGGATGATCACCTGGCCGGCGATTCAGCTCGTGGCGGCGATTCTGATCGTAGCGCTGGTGATCTACGTTCTGGGGGTCCTCGCGCCCGGATCGAAAGCGATCGCGAGTCTGAGCATGGGATTCACAGGAACAGCGGGGGCGATTCAATGGCTGGCGCTGTCGTTTGGGTCGATATTCGGCGTTCTCGGCGCTTACTGGCTGATCGCCAACGTCTTTCGGCGGAAGCGGTTTCTGGACGGGCTCCTGATGAAGATCCCCGTTCTGGGGAACTGCATGCGGTCGTTTGCCATCGCTCGTTTTTCGTGGGCGTTCGCCCTCACGCAGCAGACGGGAATGCCCATCTCGCGAAGCCTCGAGCTGAGCTTTCGGGCCACCGGCAACGGCGCGTTCGTCGGCGCTTCGCCGCTGGTGTGCGGGCTGGTAATGAATGGGGAAGAGCTGGGGACGGCGCTCGACCAGTCCCGGCTCTTTCCCGACGAATACCTGAGCATCGTGAACGTGGCCGAGACTTCGGGGACGGTCCCCGAGGCGCTGGCCCGCCTCAGTCCGCAGTTCGAAGAACAGGCCCGGCGGAGTCTGGGTGCGCTGGCCGTGACGCTGGGCTGGCTGGTCTGGCTCGTCGTCGCCGTGTTCATCATCTTCATCATCTTCAGCTTCGTGATGTGGTACGTCGGCATCATCAATTCGGCCACGAAGGGCAACTTCGACTTTCTCGACTGACGATTCTCAGACAGGGCGGACATCGGACTCAGTGATCCTCACCGGCAAGACCATCAGCCCCGGCCTGGCGCGCGGGACAGCGCACGTGATCGACGCCCGGGGGGTCCTTGAGTCGGCGCTGGAGATCCGTCCGGCAGGGCCTCCCCAGGTTGAAGTCGAACGGCTGCACGCGGCGATTGGCCGGGCGTGCGTCGAACTCGACCGCGTGCAGCGGCAGCTTGCCGGCCGCGTCGCCGCCACCGATGTCTCGATTTTCGAATCTCATGCGGGGCTCCTGCGCGATCCCAAGTTCGTCAACCGCGTCGAGCAGGAGATCCGCGGCAGCGGACTGTCGGCCGAGGCCGCCGTGTCGCGGGTCGCCAGCGAGCTGCACGCGGCGTTTATCGCCAACCCAGTGCCGCTCGTGCAGGACAAGGCCGCGGACCTGCTGGACATCGGGCGGCGTCTGATCCGTTGCCTGTCGGCGTCGCTCCGCTCGGAAATCGAGTTCGACAGGGGGACGGTGATCGTCGCCGCGTCCCTCACCCCCTCGCAGCTCGTGCGGTACGTCCATCACGGCATCGCGGCCGTCGTCACCGAAACGTGCGGGCCCAGGTCGCATACCGCCATTCTCGCGCGGGGACTGGGCGTTCCTCTCGTCACGGGGATTCCGTCGGTCTGCGATCTGGTGCCGCATCGCGGCGAAATCATCGTCGACGGGAACACGGGCCGGGTGGTGTTCAACCTCTCGGCGGAAGAACAGGCGGCCTTCCAGCAGCTCTTCGTGGAACAGACCGCCGATCTCCTGGAGGAGGAAGAGCTGCCTCCCGACGCGCCGGTGACGGCCGACGGCGTGCGGGTGAGCGTCCTGTTCAACATCAGCGACGCCGTGGAGGCCGACGCGATCGGGCCGCTGGGGGCCGACGGGGTAGGCCTGTTCCGCACCGAATTCGCCTACATGGACCGATCCTGGTGGCCGACCGAAGAGGAGATCTATGCCAGCTACCACGACGTGGCGCAGCGGCTGGGGGACAAGGAGCTGAATATCCGGCTGGTCGATTTCGGGGCCGAGAAATGTCCGCCGTATGCCGACATCCCCCTGAACCGCAACCCCAGCCTGGGGCTGCGCGGGATTCGCCTGTTGCTCCAGCGCGAAGACATCTTGCAGCCGCAGGTGCGGGCCATCGCGCGCCTCGCCCGCGAACGCCCCGTGACCCTGCTGCTCCCCATGCTCGACACGCTCGACACGCTCGAGGCGACGATCGACCGGCTCTGCCGGATCGCCGGCTGCGCCACGCGCGAGCAGTTTCCGTTCCGGCTGGGAGCGATGATCGAAGTTCCGGCGGCGGCTTTTCTGGTTGAGGAAATCCTCCCGCACGTCGACTCGGTCGCGATCGGCCTGAACGATCTGACGCAGTACCTGCTGGCCGCCGACCGCGACGACGAATTCGTGGAACGTTACCACGACGCCATGCAGCCGTCGGTGCTGCGGCTGCTGGGCCGGATCGTCGACGCGGCCCACGACCAGGGGAAACCGCTGACGATCTGCGGCGAGCTGGCGGGGGACCCGACCCTGACCGGCTTGCTGCTGGCGCTGGGAATCCGCCGGCTCAGCGTGGCGCGGTCGAATTATCGCGGCGTGGTGAAGGCGATCCGTCGGCTGTCGGTGCGGTCGATGGAGGGGATCAGGGGGGAAGTCCTGAAGCTGGGGACCGCGGCGGCCGTGCGAAAGTATGTCGCCGAACGGTTGACGCCGCCGCTGACGGCATAGCTGCAATCGGTCTGACCCCGCCACTGGCGAAGATCGTCTCACGTTGACCGGGTGACAGACAACCGCCAGAAACCTGACGCACTTTCAACTCGGAGTTGCGGCGTGAAAGCGCGCGAAGAACCCGACGTTCCCTCGCTCGACGTTCCTGACGCAATAGCGAACGCGTGGGCGGCGGTCTATATCGACGTGGCAGAGAAACTCGAGGCCCAGCAGCAGGCCGCGTCAGCGGGCCAACAGGACGCCCAGGATAGCAGGCGCGCCGGCACCACGACGCCGTTGCCATGGGAGGGGTCGCGCTGGGTTCGACGTCTTCCCCCCTTAGCAAGGGGGGGCTGGGGGGGGTCGGGTCAACTGGTCCCACGAGTAACGCAATCGCTATTTGCCACGCTCGAGAAGCCGCGAGTCGGCCGGCGCGACCGCGTGCCGACTGCCGCCGAGACGGAAGCGATCCTGGCCAAGGCATCCCCGTCTTTCCGGCTGATCTACTCGGCCCTGCGGCAGTGCGGAGCTCGACCTGGGGAACTCTGCCTAGCGACGATTGCGGACGTGGACCGGGCCAAGTGCGTCATCACGCTGAAAGAGCACAAGACGGCCCGCAAGACGGGGCAGCCCCGGCGTATTCCGATCGGCCGGAAACTGGGGGAATTGCTCGCGCTGGCGATCGGAACCCGGACGGAAGGCCCGATCCTCCTCTCGCCGGCCGGGAAGGCATGGAGGGTCCCGAACCTCAGCCGGACGTATTCCCGCCTGCGTGACCAGGCCGGCCTGCCGCGGGATTTGGTGTTGTATCTGGCCCGCCACGAATGCCGGACGAAGATCTGCCGGGAAAAGGGGATCGAGTTCGCCCGTCGCCTGCTCGGGCACGCTAACATCTCCACGACGCAACGCTACATGCACCTCGACGACACTGAGCTTGCGGACGCCCAGGACCTCGTGGAATAATGGCTGACGGTTACAGCGCTACCTGGCCAGCGGCGTGCTTCCTATCATTCGGGCACATCGACTTTGACCGCCGCCCGGCTATTTCAGGAGAATTCGAGGTGCTGCTGACGTGGATGAAGCCCTCTACTGGATAAGTCTCGAATTTCGGCTGTGTGGCGAATTCAAGGGAATGCCTGAGAAGGAGCTACGCCGCCTGTGGTGCGACGGCTTTGAACCGGAAGAGTATTTCTTGCAAGATCCGACTCCTCGCATTACGGGTCGGGTCTGGATTGCCTATGGTTCAGCGGGCCAAGAGCGATGGACGTTCACCCTATTCCTGAGAGGTCCTGTCGATTCGAGTTCTGAGATCAAATGGGTATCGCTACTTCCGCCGGAAAATGTGACGCGGTGGCTCGCAGTTGACATACACGGTAAGCGCCTCCGGATCGAGCCATCAGCCGCTGTGCCTGACACCCCGAAAGGGCGACCTGCACGCGGCACGGCCGTACGCAACCAAAATTGAACATACTCACTGGCTGCCGCCATCGGGGAAATTGTCAGCTTGTTCACAATTTACGCTGACAGTCGAGGACGGTAGAGTCGAACGTCTTTGGCAATGGCCAGTCCTGGCTTTGATTGAGAAACCGTGGCTCATGGAACCTGAAGCCTGTCCGAACTGTGGCACGTGGGTTATCCGCAAGGCTGACGGCTCGTGTCCCGCCTGCCAATCGGATGTCAGCCAGGTGAGCGATTCTCGCAAAGTCGGCGAATCTGAAAGTCCGGCCAATCAATCTCCAATTTTCCAGCGCAAACCGACCTCGGATCCCCGAGCGTCTGACTCAAGAGCGACGGTCTTGCGATCGATGGGAGTGTCGCTGCGCGCCATCGTAGTGCTCTCCGCCGCCGTACTCTGTGGACTCATCTTGTTTTTTCACGGCCACCGGCTCCGCGAGCCGGGGGTTCTGGGGCGACTGGTTAACGCTGCGATCCCGCTGCTTGCGGGAGCGTATGCGATTCTTTTGGGGGCGCGCGCGGTCGGCCCGAGGCGTGGAGCAAGCGAAAAGTTTGATCAGTGGCACACCCGCTATGGATCTACCATGCTGCTCCTCGGCCCGTTGGTCTGCTTGTACGGGCTTTACCTCGCCTTTAGCAGCGTAGCGAGCAATCTGGATCTCCCGCAGGCGCCCCAACGGACTGGTTGGCGGCGGTACACGACCTCGGATGGGGCCTGCTCGGCAGAATTTCCCACGCCGCCTGTGCGCGACAAGCAAACGACATTCGGTGTCGAATCGACGCGTCTGACTCTTCGGATTCCGGGAACCGGAGATTATTACATGCTGACGTTCTCAGACGTGCCGCCGGACACGCCGCCAAGTACCGACGATGAGAAGCTCGACGCGATGCCCGACAATATACAGGTGATGGGGGAGCAAGCCGGGCATCAGTACAAGCTCGTGCACGCGGACAAAATCGTCGAAAATGGCATCGTGGGCCGAGAATTCGAGTTCTCGGTCGACGCGAGTCATACTTTTCGGACAAAAGTCTTCATCGTCGGCTCGCGAATTCATCGGATCATTGCGGTGACGCGACAGGGCGAGCAGGATGGTCCCGATACGGCCCGCTTCTTGAGTTCATTTCGACTTGCGTCGACGGCGCCGATTGCCAGGTGAGGCGTTTTTTCGGGATAATCGGGTGCGGTTGGCTGGGATACATTCCGACAGGGTCCAGCGGTAACCTCACCGTGGCTGGTGTGTCATCACTAGTCACGACGGTTCCGATTTTTTTCGAACGTACGCCGCCCGAGCCGTCGGAACCGTCGCGAGGGATTGGCGATACCGCTTTCAAGACCGCACGCAAGTAAGCACTTGGACAGAAATCTTCTGGTACTGGATATCGACGAAACCCTGGTCTACGCTGCCGAAACTCCGCTTGAGCGCGAACCGGATTTTCGGATCGCGCATTACGCCGTCTACGTGCGGCCGCACGCTCGCGAGTTCATCGACAGCGTCCTGCAATGGTTCGATGTTGCCGTTTGGACCTCTGCGGGAGAAGAGTACGCTGCGCTAATGGTCGCTCGACTGTTCCCTGATCCGTCAGCCGTGAGGTTCGTCTGGGGATCGAATCGCTGTACACGACGGTTCAATCCAGAGACGTACGAACAGTATTGGATCAAGGATTTCAAGAAGCTCAAGAGGATTGGATACGATTTATGCCGCGTCCTGGTGATTGACGACAGTACCGAAAAGCACACCCGTAATTATGGGAATTTGATTCGCGTCTTTCCGTTTACCGGCGACCAGGGCGATCGGGAACTTGCGAATCTTTTGCCGTATCTCGCGTCGATCCGAGACGAAGAGAACTATCGAACCATCGAAAAGCGCAACTGGCGGCACATCGTGAGTCAGCTTCGGAAATGAAGGCCCCTCGGTGATACAATGACCCACAGTCATTCGTGCAGCCTCCGGTGAATTGGAACTCGCTCGTTGACGTGCCAAGGGGTCGAATCAAGAATCTGACATGACGCACATTCTCGTGTCGAAACCGGACGTGCTCTTCGACGTCGATGGAGTATTGGT
>JBLMWR010000403.1:0-3525 GCA_050257335.1 Deltaproteobacteria bacterium
CGGCCCCGCCGTCGGTGTGGGCCACGCCGGCGCGGACGAGGTTCCGGCTGGAATTGATCATCTGCCCCCACAGCGACCGTCCCTCCCAGTAGCGGTTGTTCGAGGCGTTCATCCGGAACACGATCAGAAAGCCGAGCAGAGACCCCAGCACGGCATGCTCGACGGGCTCGAGGCCGAAAAAGTGCGACATGTCCCAGCGGCCGAAGACGATCCCCGCGTCGTAGACGAGCTGGACGACGACGGCGAAACCAGTCAGCGCGGCGACCCGTCCCAGAATCGGGCGCAGGGCCGTACCGCGGTAGGATAAAACCGTCCGCAACCAGTTGTAGCGGTCATATTCGATCATGGCCGGTGGATTGTAGCCATGCTCGTCAGGATTTCCAGATGCAGGAGCGGGGCCGGTCAGACTGTGCCTGCCAGAAGGCGGAATACTGACCCGAGGGGCGCCAGCGAGGACGTGACAACTCGCTCCCGTCGCATGCGGGCAGCGCAGCAGCCCTGGCTCACTTGAACACGGGCTCGGGCACAAACCTGCCGAACCATGCAAGCCCGGCCAGCGCTGCAACGGCGGCGACCGTAAAAACGACGGCGATCCGGAAATTGACGCTCGGATTTTCTTATTCGCCCGTACCGCCATTGGACGGATTCTGCGTGACACGCCAGCCGCGGCGTGACATAATCCTCCTTCCGACGGTTTTCTGCACTCGTGAATTCTCCTTGTTTCGTCGTCAAGCGAGTCCCTCTGATGGCCATCTGCAATCGAGTGCGATCTGTCTTCGCGGGGGCAATGCTGCTCGCACTTTCCGGATGCGGTGCCGATCTGGGCGGACCGGGCAACGGCCCCTTCGGCGCTCCGGCCCAGAGTCGGTTGCTGGCGCCGTTCGCCGGTGATTGGGTGTTCGATTTCGAGAAGACGCTCGACGCGCAGAAGGCCGCCGGGGCGACGGACGAACAGATCGAAAGCCTTCGCAAGCTTTACGCCGAAAACCCGCAGTTCGGCAAGATGCATCCCGACATGACAATCGCCGGGAACGAAGCGGCCTGCTCCGGGAGTCCCGCTGCGGAATACCGGCTTTTCGGGATGCATGAGCACGGCCCCAAGGTTTGCGGCAAGGCCTGGCATCATGAAGATCGCTTCGATCCCGGCGATATGAGCAAATGCTATGTTCGCCTGAGGGTCGAAGACGACCGCCTGTATTTCGAAACGAGAATGAAAGACGGGTTGCCGGACGTGAACGATCCCGATCTCCGCTCGTCCCCGCCGGCGGAAGGCAGTTCCGCCGCCGAGTGCGATGCGAACAGCCCGGCCGGCAAAGACTGGAGCGAATGGACGACGTTCGTTTTCGTCCGAAAACCATGACTTACGTCAGGCTTACAGCCTGACCGCCATGCGGGCCGGAACGTCCCCCCTGCCAAACGGCCAACAGATCGGCTATCGACCCGATCGAACGCCGGGACGCTGGCCTGCTCCCGATGCTCTCCATTTGCGGGCGCATTGCGAAAGCGGCAGGATGCCGCTTCTACGGCGGTCGGCGTGCGCAGTCGTACGCTGCCTTCCTTTGAGAAATCCGAGTCAGAAGCGTATCTGGTCGAGGCTTTCCAGAGGCTTGCGGATTTCCAGGCCCTCCTGCTGCGGGTAGGGATCGAACTGCGGCAACCGCCCGAAGTCGAGCCCCGTGCGGCTGGCCACCTCGCGGATCGGCACCTGGTACAGTCTGGCGACCGCGTCCGCCGGCATCTCCTCGACGAGCGCCCGAACCAGGTCCTTCTGACTCACCACGAATCCGGTCGCCGACAAGTCACCGTCGGGTTTCACGTACACCATCACCTTCCAGAACTCCCGGGGAATCTGCACTCCCTCGTACACGGGGTCGTCGTCGTCGAAGATCGGGCCGGTGAAGACCGTCACCCGGCGATCCTCTTCGTCCGCCTGCTGCATCACGTAGTCTTCCAGGCCGGCCCAGAGGTTCTTCCCTTCATTGAAGCGCTCATGCTGCGGGCTGCAATTTGTGAAATGGAACGTGTCGTCGTTCGCCGCTTTGCTGACCCTCAGCGACCGGCCCCAGGCCGGGTCGATGCGCCGCACGAGGTGCCCCCGGTCGAACGGCTTGCAGTAGAATTCGTTGCCGATCTGCGCGTGAGCCGGCACGCGCGGATCACGGATCCAGACGTCCCGTTCTCGTTTGGGCTTCCTCATCTGCGTCCCGTCGATATTGACGGCCGTGAAAAACGCCAGCCGCCGCCGGGCGTTCAACGCCACGCTGAAATGGTGATACCGCAGTTCGGAGTCTTCGCCGTCCGGCCCGTCGAACGTCGCCAGCTCCTTCCGCTGCTCGTCCGACAGGGCGGGCAAGGGAATCATCCTGCTCCTCGTCCCCAGAAACTTCGGATCGTACCCCTCGCGATTGGAATAGTCGGGGTCGATGCTGACGGCCTCGGCGACCATACCGGCCGCCGCCGGCGGGGCGGCAAGCGAGGCCGACGGCGTCCCCGCTCCGGCGCCCGGCGCGCCGTCATGCTGCCGTTGCGGCGAGCCGCAACGCACCGTCACCTCCACCGGGATCACCCACCGGCAGACGTCTCCCAGAGCCAGGGGAGCACCGGCAGGGGGCGGATTCGCCGCGGGCGCAGCGGCGGGAGCCGGGGACTGAACGCCAGCCCCGGCCGTCGCAATCGGTCGCGGGCGCCCCGCGCCCTCGGTCCCCTCGGCCGAATCCCAGGCCTCGTCGAACTCATCTGTCGCCGGCACTTCGCCGATGAAGTTCACCCCCTTCTCGACGACCCGCGGGTCGCGCGCCAACTCGTAGGTCGGCACCCCGTAGTTCGCCTTCAGGTACTCGCCCGCGAAGTGCAGCGCCACGACTTCGCCCGTTTCCACGTCCAGCACCATCGAGCCCGAGTTTCCTCCCAGCGTCGAGCTGTCGTGCGTCACGGCATCGATGTAACGCCCAAAGCTCTCGATCGGCTCGCGCGGGCCGATCTTTCCCGGCTGCAGCCGCTTCACGCGATAGACTCTTCCGAAGACCTCGTCCTGGACTCTCAGGTCGCTGCGGCTGTCGCGCGCCGGATAACCGATGACCGCGACGTTCTTCCCCAGCAGCTCTTCGGGGCTCTTCGTCGACAGTTTCAGCTTGCCGTGCCTTGCGGGAAGCCGGTCGACCCGCAGCAGCGCCATGTCCCAGTAGGGATGAATCATCACCACGTCCTTGACGTGAATCGTCGATGCCGGGTCGTCCGGCCGCTGATACTCCTTCTTGAAATCCCAGTCGGCCCGGCTGCCGGGCCGGAACGACAGCCCGCGCCGCCCCAAGCCCACTGCGAACAGCTCGGCCACATGGCGATTCGTCATGATCAGCGTATCGCTCACGACGAACGCTGTCCCTCCGTACGGGATCTCGGACTGGCCGGGGAGTTCGATCCGGCCGACCGAAGAGATGGCGGCGAGAATGTTGTCGTGAACCGGTCCGGGTTCGTTGAACGAGCCCCACAGGTCGGGGAGGGGCAGGGAGCCGAATTTGTCGTCCT
>JBLMWR010000404.1:0-8020 GCA_050257335.1 Deltaproteobacteria bacterium
AACGTCGGGCGCGCAATCGAATCGCTGGCTGGCGGGACGGCACTCAAAACCCGCGGCGAATGCCCCGCCGCCGCCATCGAACGGATCTCCGCCGACCTGCACGAATTCCGCCGGCAGCAGAAACTCGAGCACGTCATCGTCGTCAACGTCTCATCGACGGAACCACCCGTCACGGAGGAGGCCCGGCAGCTCACCTGGAGGGCGCTCCGGCAGAAGCTCGAATGCGACGCGGCGTCCCCCGTTCCCGCCAGCTCGATCTACGCCGTCGCCGCCATGCAGGCGGGGTGCGACTACGTCAACTTCACCCCCTCCGCCGGTTCCGACCTGCCGGCGCTCGAGGAACTGGCGCTGGAAAGAGGAGTCTTGCACGTCGGCCGTGACGGCAAGACGGGGGAAACGCTGATGAAAGCGGTGCTGGCTCCCATGTTCGCCGCCCGCAATCTGCACGTCATGAGCTGGGTGGGCCACAACATCTTCGGCAACATGGACGGCAAGGTGCTCGACGACCCTGCCAACAAGGCCAACAAGGTCCGCTCGAAAGACCACCTCCTCACCGAGATCCTGGGCTACAAACCAAGTACGCTGGTCACGATCGAATACATCGAAGACATGGCCGACTGGAAGACGGCCTGGGACCACATCCATTTCCGCGGCTTTCTGGACACCAAAATGACGCTGCAGTTCACCTGGCAGGGATGCGATTCGCTGCTGGCCGCCCCCCTGGTGCTGGACCTGGTGCGGTTCACCGAGCGAGAACACCGCCGTGGCAAATCGGGTGTAATGACGCATCTTTCGTCGTTCTTCAAAAGTCCGATGGGGAAGAATGTACCCCCCGAGTTTCACAAGCAATACGCGCTGCTCGAACAGTGGGCAGATGAAGTGGTTGCGTGAATCCGAGCGTGGCTTCGCTCTGAATGATGTCAGATCCGTTCTTGCGAGAGGTGGCAAATGGCGCGCATCCCGCTTCTGGATTTTTCGGATCGCGATATTTCCGGTGTGTTCATTGCCCGGAACACTGCGGAAAGAGAGCGCGTGGAGGCGCTTTTCAACGCCGACGGCATTGAATACGCGATCGAGGTCGAGTCATTCGTGCTGCTCCCATCGTCGGGAATCGAGAACATGGGACTGGCGTTCTATGTTCCCCAGGAATGCGCGTTTCGGTGTTATGAATTGTGCGAGGCGAACGGCTTGGATGCCGGGATTATCGAGGAAGATTGATCTGCGCATGCAGACATTGCTTGCCTGGTTGCAACTGTGCCGGCTGCCCGCGATCTTCACCGCGATGGCCGACATTTTTCTCGGCTATCTGCTGACGCACGGCGGACTCGAATCGGAGCGGGAATTCAGCCTGCTTGTGGGAGCCTCGTCGTCCCTGTATCTGGCGGGGATGGTGTTCAACGATGTCTTTGATCGCGAGATGGACGCCAGAGAACGGCCGAAGCGGCCGATCCCGTCGGGGCGGGTTTCCGTGCGCGGGGCGGTGATGCTTGGCGGGATTTTCGTCGTGGCCGGGCTTGGACTGGCCGGCGCGGTGGGAATCAACAGCCTGATGGTTGCCGGCGTTCTGACAGCCTCTGTCTTTTTTTACGACGGCCTGCTCAAGTCCACCGTCGTCGGGCCGCTCGTCATGGGTTCCTGCCGGTTCCTGAACGTGATGCTCGGGGCCAGCGCGGCAACGTCGGACGCGACCGGGGAACCTTCGCTGGCGGCGGTCTGGGCACTCCCGCAACTGCATGTCGCGGCGGCCCTGGGGGTGTACATCACCGGCGTCACATGGTTCGCGCGGCACGAGGCGGGAACGAGTTCCAAAGTGCAACTGGCGGCCGCAATGGGGACGGTCAATCTGGGACTCGCGCTGCTGGTCGCATTCATCACGAACTGGCGGCCGGCAGCTCCCGAGGTCCAGACGCGGGCTGTCCTCGCGATGGGGCTGATCGCGCTGGTGGTCAACCGCCGGCTCTTCACCGCCCTCTTCGACCCGGTCCCCGCCAAAGTTCAGAGCGCTGTTCGCACGATGCTCCTCTCGATCATCATGCTCGACGCGACACTCGTATTCTTCGCGAAGGAAGACGCCACATACGCAATCGCCGTGGCCCTGCTGTTGATCCCGGCCACCCTTCTCGGCCGCCTGCTGGCGATCACGTGAAAGGATGACGTCGGCGGGACGCGCCCCGCGGCGAAACACAGTGGGCTGTGTCACCCTTCGGCCACTTCGACGTAGACCTTGAGCGCGTTTTTGTCTTCGACGAGCAGTCGCATCATTTCTTTGTAATTCCTGATGCCAGCGACGGGATTCGTGAGGATGCGCTCGATGACCCCGGGATACGTGACTTCGCCAAGGGCCAGGTCGGCAATTCCGATTTCGAAGTGCCGGCGGTTGGCGTTGACCGATCCCAGGAGGAGCTTGTTCCCGAGCACCCAGTTGAGGTTGACGTGGTCGGAAGGGACTTCGGTGCGGCGCTGGCCCCCGGTGATGCTGGTCCAGACCTCGACGCCGTTGTGTCCCAGGACTTCCATCGCACCAAAGGCGATGGCGCTGGAGCCGGTCGCCTCGATGATCAGGTCGGGCTTGCCGACTTTGGCGGCGATCTCCTGGAGCGAATGCTCCTTCGTGCTGACGTACGTGGCGCCCATGCCGGTCACGATTTCGGATTTCAGGTTCGGCGGCTCGCCGCGGGCGAACGTGTACACCTCGAGCCCGCGCAGCCGCAGGATGAGAGTCGAGAGGAGTCCGATCTGCCCGGCCCCGGTCACGAACGCCAGCCGCGGGTCCCAGACCTGCAGCCGCTTCTGGGCTTCGTACGCCTGCTGGACGGCCTTGGCCGCGCAGCTCATGGGCTCGGCCAGCACGTGCAGGTGCTTCAATCCCACGGGCATCTTGACGACGAATTCGGCGTCGTCCACGTAATATTCGGTGAGGAATCCGTGGAGCAGGTTGATTCCCCGTTCATAATACGTTTCTTCGCTGGTGATGTCCGACCGGCCGATGCGGTCGTAAATCGACTTTCCCGGCCGCCGCACGGTGCAGGTGACGTAGTCGCCCGGTCGCACGTGTTTGACGTTGGGCCCCACCGCCTCGACGACGCCGAACGACTCGTGGCCAAGAACGAGAAACTCGTAGCCCGGGGGCGCATTGCCGTAGAGGGAGTCGTTGATTTCGCGGTCGGTCGCGTCAACGCCCACCTTCAGAACGCGGACCAGAACGCCGCGGCCGTTGGGAATGTCTGTGGCCGATGGCTTGGGGAGTTCGGCCAGATGAACGCTGTTGGGTTTTCCGGGATGGACGGCAATCGCTTGCATGAGGATGAGCCTGAATTGAATTTCGGAATTGCGAATTCGGATTTCGGATCTGGAAGCGGGCCTGCGTCACATCGGCGGCTGGAAGCCCAGCGCCTGGAAGGTCGCCAGGTCCACGACGTCGGTGATCTTGACCGCGGAGATGGCGTCGTAGGCGATCATCACCTTCCGCGCCCCCAGTGTGTCGGGTCGGTCGCGTTCAAGCAGCAGGATCCCCCCCGACATCATGTAATTGACGAAGGCGATCGACTCGTTGAAGGTTGTAACCACCAGCCCCCGGCGGGGAATGCTGCTGGGCCAATTCTCGAATATCGTCCGCCAGTATTCACCGGTATTCAATGAACACCTCCCTGGAATCGTTGCGGTCCGCGCTGTGCTGACCACCAATTTGAGAAAAGACGAAGCAGGCCCGCGGCGGGCAGCCGTGCTCGGCCTAATACCGCGCCAAGTCGGCTGCTTTCTTCAGGTTCAGCCCACTGGCGATGCGTTGGGCTTCGCCCGTCATGAAACGCAGTTCGCTGCCGATCGCCAGGAATTGCCACCCCTGATCGGTCCGTTTCTTGACGTCATCGATCGTCTGCACGTGCAGGCCGACGGGCGTGCCGACCTTTTTCCCGATCGCCAGTACCCGCTGCAGCATGGCTTCGAGCTGGTCGGGGGTCGGATCGACGCCATCGGGCGTTTTCATGTTGAACGTCAGGTCGTTCGGGCCGACGAAGATTGCATCGACCCCCGGCAGGCTGTAAATGGCCTCGGCGTTCTCCACCCCCTGCGGCGATTCGGTCTGCAACACCACCAGAATCTCGTCGTTGGCCCGTTTGTAATAGTCGCCCGCCGTGGCGTCGAAATTGAGGGCGTGCAGGCCGCCACCGATCGAACGATTGCCGACCGGGGGATATTTGGCCGCGGCAATCGCCAGTTTCGCCTCTTCGACGGTGTTGACCATGGGGACGACGATGCCCCAGGCGCCGGCGTCGAGGACGCGTTTGATGTTTTCGTGGGTCCCGCGGGGGACGCGGGCGAGGGGGACGCAACCCGCTTCGGCGATCGCGCCGAACAGATTCGCCGCCTGTTCGATCCCGATCGGCGAATGTTCCATGTCGACCGTGAGCCAGGGAAAGCCGACCCTGGCCAGGACGCGCGTGGCGTACATGCTCCCCAGCGACAGCCAGGTGCCCACCTGCGGCTGGCCGGCCTGGAGGGCCGCCTTGACGGGGTTGCGTTTCATGATGCTGTTCCCGGTGTGCCCCGAATTATCGCGCCGCGGGGATTGCGTATTCTGCGGGCTGATCGCTAAAAAGAAGAAAGCAGCGACACATTAATTCATTCCGGGAGCGTTTCGCAAGCATGGCAGAGTTTCAGACAGTCGCCCGCGTCGGCGAGATCCCCGAGGGGGAGGGGCGATGCTTCGAGGTCGCCGGCCGGATGATTGCCGTTTTTTTCGTCCAAGGCAAATACTCGGCGATCTACGACACGTGCCCGCACATGGGGGCCTCGCTGGCGAGCGGCTACGTCGAAAACGGCGGCGTCACCTGTCCCTGGCACGCCTGGCGGTTCTGCGTCAGCAGGGGAACCTGGCTCGACAACCCCAGGTCGAACCTCCATCAGGAGGTCTTCGAGACCCGCGTCGTGGGAGATGAAATTCAGGTCAAGGTGCCGGACGCTTGAGCACCGCAGGTCGGGCTTCACAGCGACAGCGCTGCGATTGAAAACGTCTTCACCCGGCTAACCAGCCAACAAATCGAGCATCGCGCAACGTGAGCCAGCGTGGGGGCTCACTTTCCAGAATGGTCGTGCACGGCTACATTCCATTCCGTCAATAAGCCGCCTGACAAATTGCAGGTGTAGGTCAGGCTTTCCGCCTGACAGCAATGTCGCCGCAAGCTGCCAGACCGGACAGAAGGCCAATACGTTTGTTCCCGCCCGCACGAGCGCCCGATCTGTTGGCTGGCTGGCCGCAGTGGACGTTTGGCGCCGCACGGCTGTCAGTCTGTAAGCCTGACGTACAGATCGCCTGACACGAGATTGAGATGGTCAAAGAGTCTTGCGGAACGCTCCTCTATCGCCGCGCCGGCGGAAAGATTGAGGTTCTGCTCGTGCACCCGTCCGGGAATTACAACCGTGGCAAGCCATGGAGCATTCCCAAGGGGCTTCCCGATCCTGGCGAGGATCTCGAATCCGCCGCTCGCCGCGAAACGCTCGAAGAGACGGGAGTCAATGCCGGGGCCATGGAGCCGCTGGGCTCGATTCAGTATCGGAAGAGCCGCAAGCGAATCCATTGTTTTGCCGGCCCGGCGGCCGCCGACGCCTCCCCCCGGTGTGCCTCGTGGGAAGTCGACCGGTCGGAGTTCGTCACGATGGATGAGGCACGGAAATGCCTGCACCCCGACCAGGTCCCGTTTCTCGACCGGTTGGAAGAGCTTCTGCAGTCGCGCTCGGTCCGGAAGGTTGAGTGAATGTAAACCGGTACGAAGCGCGGCTCTCGTGCCGGACGCTCATCCCGTCACGCGCGAGGCGCGCGGACGGATCGATGGGGAAATTTCGTACTCCCTTTGACGAGGAGCAACACAATGTCCCTGGGACCGCTCGTCGGTCTGATCGCCGGCGTCGTTCTGGCAGGAGGTGAATCCGATCAAAAGCCAGCTGCTGCGGCTACGTACCTGCAACTGATATCATCGCGCCCGGCCGATCGGAATGTCCCCCGGCAGGCAGGCGTTTTTGACTTCGTCGACAAAGCGAAGCTCCCCGCCGGCGCGAAGGTCCTTTCCGCCGCGAAGTCGGCCGGTGGAGCGATCTGGGTGGTAACCGACAGAGGCGCATTTCGGTCGCTGAAGGATCAGTACGTGCCGCTTGACGCCGGACCGCGACGCCTCGAACCTGGACAGCCCCACGTGCCCGCGGGTCTCCGGGTGAGTGCCGTCGCCTCCGACCGCCTGGGCCCTGCCGTACTGGCTGGGGGTGTATCATGGTTATTTTCCCAGGTAGATCCCACAAAGTGGCAGACAGGGTCTGAGCCTGCGAATTCCAAAAAAACGTCGATTTTCTTCCAAATTCCGGCTAATGACCCCGACGCGTCCTGCGTCTAATCATCCGGGTGCCGACGAACGGAACTGGCCCGGATGAACAACGGACACGCGGTCGAGGCCGAGTGGATGCGGGGCGTTCTCCTTCGTTTCGAGGGGGACCTGTTGCGGTACGCGCAGCGGATCGTCGGCGACGAAGACCATGCCCGCGACGTGGTCCAGGAGACGTTTCTCAAGCTGTGGCGCCAGGATCGGGCCGGACTCGACGGCCATCTCGTGGAATGGCTGTACACCGTCTGCCGCAACCAGGCGGTGGACGTGCGGCGAAAGGAGCGAAGGATGCAGTTACTCGCCGACGAATCTTTGGCCGTGCAGGAATGTGCCGAGCCCGCCCCGGCGGCGCTCGCCGAGCGAAACGATGCGGCGGCGCAGGTTCTGGGTCTGGTCGATCGCCTGCCGGCCAATCAGCAGGAAGTGATCCGCCTGAAGTTCCAGGGGGGCCTCAGCTACCGCGAAATCAGCCGCGTCACCGGGCTGACCGTCTCGCACGTGGGCGTCCTCATTCACACCGGTCTCAAGAGCATTCGCCTGAAATTGAATCCCGCCGCCACATAATGTGCTTAGCCGCTCCGCTCGCGGGGCGCGTATGGGGGCAGCCGGAGACGCGCGGGGCAAGCCCCGCGGCTAAACAAGATTGCAGATACGACGACACGTGCCGGAGCTTCAATCATGTCCGAACAAGAACTTCATGCTGACGACCCGCGGCTGACGGCGTACGCCCTGGGAGAACTTGACCCCACCGAACGGGAAGCCGTCGAGCGGCTGCTCGCCGATTCGCCGGCGGCGCAAGCCGCCGTCCGAGAAATCTGCGATCTGGCCGGGCTCCTGACAACGGAATTAAAACAGGAGCCTGCCCCGGCACTGACTGCCGCGCAGCGGACCGCGATTCTGGAAGGCAAGGCCCCCACCGTCGCCGCGCGCCCCGCAACCCGGAAACGGGCCACCAGTCGCTGGATCAGCCAGTTCGCGGCCCTGGCGTCGATGGCCGCCCTTGTCGCCATCGCCGCGTTTCTTCCCGCTCCGGGGAACCGATCGGGCGACAGTCGCTGGTCGGAATACGCCATAGACAGCAAGTCCGGGAACCTTCCGGCGAAGGGTTTATTGGAACTCGGGTCCCGTGATAGCGGAACATTCACCGATTTGGAACTCGCCGACGACGAGAGTCGCAGCTTCGAGGGACGGCTCTCCGGTCTTGCTGCCGGTGCGGCTGTATCAGCCGCCAGCGCCGGCGAATCTCGCCAGGGTCTTCGAGAAACGGACGGAATCGGGGCGCCCCGGGATGGGAGCGTCAATCTTAACGGAGCCACGGAAAACGCGTACGGCGTTGGGGGCTTTGGGGGCGTGCAGCCTGCCATCGGCCGCCTCCCTGCGATGGAACAAAAACTTGGCAAAACGGCCGACCTGAACTCAGGATCAAAATCCTCGCGAAGCGGACCGGCTCTCGCCGAATCGAAGCCGCTAGCCGCGGCGAAACGAAGGGTCGGCCAGCCCGAACGCTACGACCGCGCTCCCGCCATGGATCCGGCGGAGCCGCGGCCCGGTAATCAGCAGCCGGCGGCCCCGATCGCGCCCCAGGCGGGGCAGAAGAACGTGTTGATGGCCGATGGATCGGTCCGATTCAAAGCAGAGATGACCGCCGG
>JBLMWR010000405.1:0-3752 GCA_050257335.1 Deltaproteobacteria bacterium
CGGATCGGCATCATCGGGGCGGGGGCCAACACCAAAAGCCGCCATATTCCCGGGTTTCGGGCGATTCCCGGCGTCGAGATCGTGGGGGTCGTCAATCGCTCGGCCGAGTCCGGCGCGCGGGTCGCCGGGGAATTCGGAATCCCGAGGATCTACCCCGACTGGCGGGCCGTGATTGACGATCCCGTAGTCGACGCCGTCTGCATCGGGACCTGGCCCGACATGCATTGCGAGATCACCTGCGCGGCCCTCGCGGCCGGCAAGCACGTCCTCACCGAAGCTCGCATGGCCCGCAACGCCGCCGAAGCGCACCGCATGTACGCCGCGGCCCTCGCCCATCCCGGCATGACGGCCCAGATCGTCCCCAGCCCGTTCGGGCTGGTGCAGGATCGTTTCGTGAGGCAAATGATCGAACAGGAATATCTCGGCCAATTGCGCGAAGTCGTCGTGCTCGGGGCCGATGCCACCTTCTGGGACTACACCGAGCCGCTGCACTGGCGGCAGGACGCCCGGATCAGCGGATTCAACGTACTGGCGCTGGGGATCCTGCATGAAACACTTTCCCGCTGGGTGCCTCCGACCACGCGCGTTTTCGCGCAGAGCAACTGCTTCGAGCCGCAGCGTCCCATTCCCGGAGCGCCTGGGATGGTGGACGTCACCGTTCCCGACAGCCTGCAGATTGTCACCGTGCTCGATGGGGGCGCGCGAGGCGTGTACCATATCAGCGGCATCAGCATCTTCGGGCCGGGAAAGCAGATCCACCTGTACGGCAGCCGCGGGACGATCAAGTACCTCATCGACCCCGAAGAGAAGCTGTTTTGCGGTCGAGCCGGCGACAGGGAATTGCGGCTGCTGGAGATTCCGGCGGAGCAGCGCGGGGGTTGGCGCGTCGAGGCCGAGTTCATTGCGTCCGTCCGCGGCCAGGACAAGATCCACTACACTGACTTTGCGACGGGCGTGCAGTATATGGATTTCACCGAAGCGGTCGCCCGGAGCGCCGCGCTCGACCTCCCCGTCGACTTGCCCCTGAAGAATCTGGCGTAACTTACGTCAAGCCGACAGCCTGACGTACTTTCGTGCTCCTGCCCGCTCCCCGGCATCAACGGGCACGTTGGAAACCTGCCCCACAGGGGTTGCGAGACAAATTGTCTCGCGGCGCACGCCGAGTGCGCCATCAACGGCCGATTCCCCAGCGTACCAAAGGAACACGGCGCGTGCCCTTTCGGAAACCCTTTTTACCATAATGTGTTTTCCGAATTCGCTGCCACACAGGAAGTTGCGCCATCCGGGCAAGATCACGTCTTCCTGTCAGTCGCAGTCCCGCGTTTCCCCGCGGAACACTGGACATCCGTGCCAAACCCTTGTAAACAAATACCTTCGCACTTGTTTTGGTGTGATGCAACAATCTGGGGGACATGCTGACGATGACCAATGCCGGCAAAGAAGCGATGATCGAGGCCAACGGACTGTGCAAGTACTATGGTCCGTTTGCCGCGATCGAAGACGTCTCGTTTACCATCCCGCGCGGTCAGGTGGCCGCCTTTCTGGGGCCCAACGGCGCCGGTAAATCGACGACGATGAAGATTCTCACGGGGTTCCTCTCGGCGACGCGCGGGACGGCAAAGATCGGCGGATTCGACGTGTACGCCGACCGGATCGAAGCTGCGAAACTGATCGGTTACCTTCCCGAAAACGGTCCGCTGTACCTCGAGATGACCCCGGCGAGCCTGCTGAAGTATCTCGGCGAAGCGCGGGGCCTCGATTCGGCGACGCTCAGCAAACGGATGGATTACGTGGCGGACAAATGTTCGCTGACGGGGGTCTGGGGAAAGGCCATCGGCAAGCTGTCGCGGGGATACCGGCAGCGCGTGGGGATGGCGCAGGCCCTGCTGCACGATCCGAAGGTGCTGATTCTCGACGAGCCAACCTCGGGCCTCGACCCGAACCAGGTGCACGACGTGCGCGAATTGATCCGCGGGCTGGGGCAGACAAAGACGATTTTGCTTTCGACGCACATTCTGCAGGAGGTGCGGGCCGTCGCCAGCCGGGTCATCCTGATCAACGAAGGGCGGATCGTTCTGGACGGCGGCGTCGCCGAGATGGAAGGAGAGGAACACGACATGGAAGCCCATGTCCACAAACTGACGCGGCGGGCGTCGGCATGACGGTAGCGTGTAGACCACCGGAATTCTACCAAGGACCGATTCGATGAAGCTGCGAATGCATGTGATCAACGCCGTTTTCAAACGGAACTTCCTGAGCTACTTCTCGGGGGTGATCGGGTATCTGTTCATAGTCCTGTTTGTGGGACTGGGGTCATTTCTGGCGTTCAGCGACAAGTTTTTCGGAAATAATCTGGCGAATCTCGACCAGCTCAACGCCTGGTATCCGATTCTGCTCTTGCTGTTCGTTCCGGCAATCACGATGTCGGCCTGGGCCGATGAGCGCAAGCAGGGGACCGATGAGCTGTTGTTCACGCTCCCCGCCTCGGACCTCGAAATCCTGCTCGGGAAGTACGCCGCCGTGATGGGGATCTATCTCGTGGCCCTGTTCTTTTCGCTGTCGCACGTGGTGGTGCTGTTCGTGCTCGGCTCGCCCGATGGGGGACTGCTGTTCACGACATATCTCGGTTACGCGGTCGTCGGTTCGGCCTTGCTCAGCGCGGGAATGCTGGCCTCGGTCTTGACCTCCAGCCCCACGGTGGCCTACGTGCTGGGGGGACTGTTCTGCGCCATCCCCGTATACATCGACAAGGTCGCGCAAATCATCGTTCCGGGCTTCGTTGATCGATTCTTTTCGGTGACGCGCCTGATGCAGGGGCTGTCGGTGGGCGAGCAGTTCCGCGACTTCACCCTCGGAATGATCCCCCTCGGGGGACTTTTGTATTTCGTGTCGCTGACGGTCCTGTTCCTGTACCTGAACCTGGTGTTCATCAGCCGCCGGCACTGGCTGGGAGGGCCACACCGGACGCCGATGTGGGCGCATTACCTCATTCGGGCGGCAGCCCTGGCGGTGATTCTCATCAGCGTCAACGTGGTCTCCGCCAGCGCCACGCTGCGGCTGGACCTCACCGCCGAGAAGCTCTACAGCCTCTCGCCGACCACGAAACAGACGATCGCCAACCTCGAACCGAACCGCCCGGTTCTGATTCAGGCGTTCATCAGTCCCGAGGTCCCCGGCGATCTGGTTTCGGTCCGATCGACGCTCATCGGGCTGCTCCGACAGTATGACCAGGCCGGTGGGAACACCATCCGGGTGCGGATCGTCAATACCGAAAAATTTACCTCTGCCGCCGACGACGCGCAGCGGTATGGCATCGAATCCCAGGAGGTGCAGAGCGAGCGGGGCGGGCGCAGCGTCCGCGACGATGTGTATCTGGGCGTCGTCGTCACCAGCGTCGACGAGCAGGTCGTCATTCCCTTCTTCGACAAGGGAACGCCCGTGGAATACGAACTGACCCGCTCGATCCGGACGGTCACCGAGACAAAGCGCAAAACGGTCGGCATCCTGCGGACCGACGCGCAGGTGACAGGAGGATTCGACATGCAGTCGTTCCGCCAGTTGCCGGAATGGCGCATCGCGCAGGAGCTGAAGAAGCAGTACGACGTGAAGTCGGTTTCGCCGGACGAGCTCGCCACGGGCGAATTCGACGTGCTGATGGCCGTCATGCCCTCCTCGCTGACCGATCCCGAAATGACGAACCTGGTCAATTACATCGATCGCGGCAAACCGACGCTGATCATCGATGATCCGTT
>JBLMWR010000406.1:0-5195 GCA_050257335.1 Deltaproteobacteria bacterium
GCGTGATATCCGTTCTTCGGTCCCTTCAGTCGGAGTTCTGCAGGAAAGAAGAATCACGCAAAGGCGCAAAGACGCAAAGGAAGAATACGAAGCGTCCCTTGAATTCGTACCCCGTGCGCGAGGACAATGCCCGTCTCCACCAAATCACAGAGGAGCATTACCATGACCAGCCGCACGTACGTTGGACTTCTGATCCTGGCATGCGTCGTGCCTTTGCCGGGCCTTGCCGCCGGCGATCCGCGGGCTGCCGACGAGAAGGAGGCCGGCTTCACGTCGCTCTTCAACGGCAAAGACCTCGACGGCTGGCACATCATGGGGGGCGGGCAGTTCTCGGTGAAAGAGGGCGTGATCCTGCTCAACAAGGGAGGCGGCTGGCTGCGGTCAGACAAGGAGTACAAAGACTTCGCGCTGCGGCTCGAGTTCCGCTTCGTCGAGAAGAACGCCAACAGCGGCATCTTTCTGCGGGCCAACGACGACAAGGGGCCGAACAAGGCGTACCAGGTGCAGACGATGGACGGGGATTCGATCGGCGACATCTATACCCGCGCCCTGGCCAGGCCGACGGTCAAGCGCGACGCCGAGAAGCTCAAAAAGGCGTTCAAGCCGACCGGGCAGTGGCAGGAGTACGCGATCACGGCCAAAGGCGGGAGCCTCGAAGTGAAGCTCAACGGCGAGCTGATCACCGTCGCCGAGGGCCTGGCCGACCAGTCCGGCTACATCGGCCCGCAGGGAGAAGGGGGCGTACTGGAGTTTCGGAAGATACAGATCAGGGAGATGAAGGAGTAGTCAGACGCAGGAGTTGGGTGGCGGCCTGTCGGTTCGCCAACCCTACGGCTCATATCCCAGATTCGGCGCCAGCCATTTTTCGACTTCGCGGACGGTCATTCCCTTGCGGGCGGCGTAGGCTTCGACCTGGTCCCTGGTGATCCGATCGACCGAGAAGTAGCGCGCCTGCGGGTGGGCGAAATACAGGCCGCTCACCGAGGCGCCCGGTCGCATGGCAAACGTCTCGGTCAGATGGATGTCGGCATTCTTCTCGGCCTCCAGAAGATCGAACAGAATCCGTTTTTCGGTGTGATCGGGACAGGCGGGATAGCCGGCGGCGGGGCGGATGCCGCGGTACTTTTCATCGATCAATTCGCCAGCCGATAGTTTTTCGGACCTGCCGTAGCCCCAGTCGTTGCGGGCAATCTTGTGGAGCAGCTCGGCGAAGGCCTCGGCCAGACGATCGGCGATGGCCTTCAGCATGATGGCGTGATAGTCATCGTGGTCCTTGTGGAACCGCTCGAGCGCGGGCTCGATCCCGTGCCCGGCGGTGACGGCGAAGGCCCCCAGGTAATCGGCCCGGCCGCTCTCGACCGGGGCGATGAAGTCGGCCAGCGCGAAGAACTCGTGGCTCCCCTTGCGCTCCCACTGCTGGCGCAGGGTATGGAAGCGGGTCAGTTCCCGCGTTCGGTTTTCGTCGGTGTAGAGAATAATGTCGTCGCCGAGGGAATTGGCCGGCCAGAAACCGTAGACGCCGCCGGCCCGCAGCCATTTGTTCGCCACGGCCTTTTTGAGAAGCGCCTGGGCGTCGGCGAACACCTTGCGGGCTTCTTCCCCCACCGCCGCGTCGTCGAAAATCGCCGGGTATTTGCCGCGCAGCTCCCAGGTCTGGAAGAACGGCGACCAGTCGATATAGGGGATGATCTGGTCCAGCCGAAAATCGGCCAGGACCTTGCGGCCGAGAAACGCCGGCCTGTCGATCGGCACGCTCTTCCAGTCGCAGGTGAATTTCCGCCGGCACGCTTCGGCGTAGGGAATGAGATTCTTCTGCTGCCGCTCGGCGAAAGTCCGGCGATCGCGCTCCTGGGCGGTCCGGTTTTTCTCGTCGAAGGCGGGCTTGAGGTCGGGGTCGATCAGGCTCCCCACGACGCCCACCGCCTGCGACGCGTCAAGGACGTGGACGGTTGACTCGCGGTAGGCGGGAGCGATGCGGACGGCGGTGTGCTTCGAGCTGGTCGTCGCCCCGCCGATGAGGAGCGGGATATGGAAACCCTCGCGCTCCATTTCGCGGGCCACGTGGACCATTTCGTCGAGCGACGGCGTGATGAGGCCGCTCAGGCCGATGAGATCGACCTGCTTCTCGCGGGCGACTTTCAGAATCTGCTCGCAGGGAACCATCACCCCCAGGTCGATCACCTCGTAGTTGTTGCACCCGAGCACAACGCCGACGATATTCTTTCCGATGTCGTGCACGTCCCCTTTGACGGTGGCCATGACGATGCGGGCGCGGGGCTTCTGTTCGCCGCCGGCTTTGGCCTTCTCGGCTTCCATGAAGGGGAGCAGCCAGGCCACGGCTTTTTTCATCACGCGGGCGCTTTTGACGACCTGCGGCAAAAACATCTTCCCCGCCCCGAACAGTTCGCCGACGACGTTCATCCCGGCCATGAGCGGCCCCTGGATGACGTCCAGCGGCGCCGGGTACTTCTGCCGGGCTTCTTCGGTGTCGGTGTCGATGTAATCGACGATCCCCTTGACGAGGGCGTGCGAGAGGCGCTCTTCGACGGTCCCCTTCCGCCATTCCTCCTCGGCGACGGCAACCTTTCCCTTTTGCCTCACCGTCTCGGCGAACTCGACGAGCCGTTCGGTGGCGTCGGGGCGGCGGTCGAGAAGCACGTCTTCGACATAGCCGAGCAATTCCTTGTCGATCTCTTCGTAAACCGCCAGTTGCGTGGGGTTGACGATCCCCATATCCATGCCGGCCTGAATGGCATGGTAGAGAAACGCCGAATTCATCGCTTCGCGGACAGTGTCGTTCCCGCGCAGCGAGAAAGAAACGTTGCTGACGCCTCCCGAGATTTTCATCAGGGGATAGCGCTGCCTGATGATCCGCGTGGCTTCGAAGAAATTGACGGCGTAGACGTTGTGCTCTTCGATCCCGGTTGCCACGGTCAGGATGTTCGGGTCGTAGATGATGTCGGTGGGGGGAAAGCCGACCTGCTCGGTGAGCAGTCCGTAGATCCGATCGGCGATCTGCACGCGATGCTCGACCGACGTGGCCTGCCCAGTTTCGTCGAAGGCCATGACGACCACCGCCGCTCCGTACCGGCGAATCAGCCGGGCGTGTTCGAGGAATTTTTCCTCCCCTTCCTTGAGGCTGATGGAGTTGACGACCGGTTTTCCCTGCACGCACTTGAGCCCCGCTTCGATGACCGACCATTTCGAGCTGTCGATCATGAAGGGGATGCGGGCGATTTCGGGCTCGACGGCGATGAGGTTCAGAAACCGCGCCATTGCCTTTTCACCGTCGAGCAGGGCTTCATCCATGTTGACATCGAGGATATTGGCCCCTCCGCTCACCTGATCGCGCGCGACGGCCACCGCGCCTTCGAAATCACCCGACAGCACGAGCCGGGCGAACTTTTTCGAGCCGGTGACATTGGTCCGCTCGCCGATCATCGTGAAGTTGCTTTCCGGCGTGATTTCCAGCAACTCCAGGCCGGCCAGCCGGGTGTATTCCGGAATGCGGGGGCGGACGCGCGGCGTGAATTCCTGCACGGCCTTGGCGACCGCGCGAATGTGCTCGGGCGTGGTCCCGCAGCATCCGCCGACGATATTGAGCCATCCGTTCGACGCGAACTCGCGCAAATACCGGGCGAAGGCCTGGGGAGTCATGTCGAATTCGCCGAGCGCGTTGGGAAGGCCGGCGTTCGGGTAACAACTGACGTACACCGGCGCGATTTCCGTCAGGCGCTCCAGGTACGAGCGCATCTTCTCCGGGCCCAGCGCGCAGTTGAAACCGACGCTGAGCATGGGAAAGTGAGAGATCGAAACCCAGAAGGCCTCGATGGACTGCATGGTCAGCGTCCGACCGCCTTCGAACACCGTTCCCGAGACCATGACCGGGAGCCGCACGCCCGCGTTCTCGAAGAACCGGGCGATGGCGAACAGACACGCCTTCATGTTGAGCGTGTCGAACGAGGTTTCCGGAAGCAGCAGGTCGACGCCGCCGTCAACCAGCCCGCGGATCTGTTCCGTGTAGGCGGCAACCACCTCGTCGAACGTGACCTCCCGCTTCCCGGGATCATTCACGTCGCGCGACATCGACAGCGCCTTGTCCATCGGACCAATACTGCCGGCGACGAACCGCGGCTTGGCCGGGATTCGGGCCGTAAAGTCGTCGGCGGCGCGGCGGGCGAGCTCTGCCGCCGCCCTGTTCATCTCGTAGACGTGATCCTGGAGACGGTAGCGGGCCATCGAAACCGCCTGCGAGTTGAACGTGTTCGTTTCGACAATATCGGCCCCCGCCTCGAAGTACTGCCGGTGGATCTCCTCGATGATCTGCGGCTGCGTCAGGCACAGCAGATCGTTGCAGCCCTGCAGATCCTGGGGATGATCGGCGAACTGCCGGCCGCGGAAATCAGCCTCCTCCAGCTTGTACCGCTGGATCATCGTCCCCATCGCCCCGTCGAGGATCAGGATCCGCGTGGCGAGGAGCTCGTGCAGCAGTTCGCCGGTATGGGTTTGTGCTGAGACCGTCATGCGTTCATTCACCCCCGTCCCCACGCCGCAGGTCAGGCCTTCGAGCCTGAAGAAACGTCGCTTGCAGCCTGCTCGGATTCAATTCTCGTACCAACGCTCGACGCAGAGTCCCGATTTGCCGCGATTCCCGTGCGGCGCGCGACACTGCGTGGCGTCATTTTTGCCGATTTTAAGAGATTCGGGTATCCCAAGTCAGGCGGATTCGCCGGGAAAACGTGCGCAGCGCCGCAATAATTTCCATCAATTCCCGCTCGGCACCCGACCGGTCGTGGTGCGACTGCTGCCTTGCGCTTTGCAATCCAGGTGATGGACACCGCGCGGTGGCGACAGGTTCAATATTCGCTGCGGGGCCAGGTTTCCCTTGTCGACGACCGCGTGGCGACGCCGGGGAGAACACGGTCTTGGTCCCGCCCCATCCGGGACGTTACAATGTGGCGATGGCCGGCTTAGTGGTTCCGGTCGATTATCCGGGGAACAGCGAAATGTCCACAGCGTTTTCACCAACGGACCAGCGGTTGCTGCTGACGGACGTCGATTGGGCGACCTACGACCGGCTGCTGCGCGATCTGGAAGGCCGTCATTTGCGGTTCAATTTCGACCGGGGGCAGCTTGAAATCATGACCGTCTCCGCCGAACACGAACGGATCAAAAAACTCCTCGCCCGCCTCCTC
>JBLMWR010000407.1:0-6359 GCA_050257335.1 Deltaproteobacteria bacterium
GTTCCCTGTCAGTGAGACCTCAGCCAGCAGCACCGATCCGTCGTGGACTTCCAGGGCGAGGTTGTTCTGCTCCACGGCGAAGACTCCCTTGATTTCTTCCGACTTCGTGCCGCTGGTATACTTCCACGAAAACCCGTTGTCCTTTTCGAGCGTCATCTGGAACTTCGAACCGCCGCTCCCGCCGGCCGTCCAGACGCCGACGAGCTGCTCGGCTTTGAGCAACTGATCCCCCTCCAGCGGCGGCTTGGGCGTCGGGGTCACCGGCGCCTGATCCGAGGCTGATGTGATCCCCAGGAGCGCCCTGACGAGCTTGTCATTCGGCGTCAGCTTATCCACTTCGCGAAGTTGCGACTTGGCAGCATCGGGATGCCCGGCCGTCAAGTAGTGATAAGCCAGCAGGAAATGTGCGTCAGACGACTTCGGATTCTGCTTGACGTACGTTTCCAGCGTCCGCAACTGGGTCGTGTAGTCGGCGACGTTTCCGTACAGGCTGCTGAGCGTCGTCCAGTCCCAGCCGGGACCGGCCGAAAGCACAGCGTACGCCGCCGCCGCCGCCTCGCGATAATTCTTCAAGGCGAACAGCGTCAACGAGCGGAACTCATGCACCGCCGCATCGTTGGGCATCGTCTTGAGGGTCTGATTGCACAAGTCGAGCGCCTGTTTGTAGTCGCCTTGCGCAAACGCCGCGCGGGCCTGGTCAAACAGAGCCATTCCCTCCTGACTCACGCCAGGAGGCTGCGCGGGAGCGGTCGTCGTTGCCGTGGTGTCTGTCGTGACTGCCTGTTCCGCCGCCGGCTGATACGCCGCCACCGGCTGCGAATAGTCATATCCATAGCCTCCGCCTTCGTCATAGTACGGATTGCTGTATCCGCCCATCCCGAAGCCATAAGAGAGCCGGTTGATTCCCCACCAGGTGAGGCCGAGCGCTGCTGCTACTGGATAGTTTGCAAACATCGCGCCGGGGTACCATCCACCCGCCCAGGCGCCGTGGTACCAGCCGCTATGGTCGCCGGCCCAGTTCTGGCGGTTCTGCTGCCGCTCGCCGCGCGCCTCCTGCCGCTGTCCCTGCCGCTCGCCTCGGTTCTCCTGCCGCTGACCTTGTCGCTCCCCCATGTTCATCCTGTCGCCGGCGTTGGCCATCCGATCCTGCAAATTGGCCGCGCGGTCTCCGCGCGATGCCGGCAGGTTCTGGACCCGATTTCCGCTCCCCAGCCCCGCTCTGCCTCCCAGCCCCGGCAACGTAGCCGGGCGATTCCCGGACCCTATGCCCGGGCGCTGGCCAGAACCGATCCCGGAACCGATCCCCGGACGCTGGCCGGAGCCAATACCAGCCCCGACTCGGTCGGCGAAGCCAGAGCCAGGCCGCGCCCCGCCTCCCAGGCCGGTTGACGGCAACTGTCCGACCCCAGGTCGCGCGCCTCCCGAACCGATCTGTGGCCGCTGGCCAATACCGATGTTGCCTCGCCCTCCACCAGGAGAGCTGAACGACGGCCCGCGGTTGACGCCGCCTCCACCGGCCACGCGCCCTCCACCGCCGCCGCCCGCCACACGTCCGCCGCCGCCACCACCCGGTCGGGCCGCAGGCCGGCCGCCACCGGAAAACCCGCCGGAAGGCGCGCCGCCGCGGAATCCACCACCGCCTCCGCCTCCTCGGAACCCGCCGCCGCCCCCTCCGCCCCCACGACCACCGCCGCCACCGCGCCCGCCGCCGCGGGCGAAGCCTTCATCCACGGAGAGCCAACCGGCGATGATCAAAACCAAGAGCAGAGTCATGCAGCGTTTCATGGTGACCTCCTCCTATGAACGGGCGCCGATCCTCGATGTTTCTCTGGTCGGCGCCGTGGCAGTCGTTTGGCAGTCGTTCGTGCTGATCCTCCCCGTCTCCCTCTGGGAGAGGGAACTTCGCATCCTCATCACTTGTTGCGCGACCGAGTCGCGTCCGCGGTGGCCTTTTCCGGTTCCGGCGGTTTCTTCACGACGTACGACGTGAAGTCGGGCGCCGTCTCGTTGCCCACGATGCGGTCGGTCACCGTGAACAGGTACGCGTCCGGCCCCTTCGGCTCGTAGATATGCGTCGCCGAACAGGCATCCCCTTCCGGACGCACCCCCGTCGCTTTCACCACCCAGCGGTCGTCGATCTGGGTCCAGATCCCGTCCGCATGTCCCCCCTCGGAGTCGAAGACCCATGACTTGAACTTGCCGAGTGACCCGTCCCAGCCGATCCGCTGCGTGCCGCTCATCACCTTCCGGCCCGCCACATGAATGGTGAAATCGGTGAGAATGAAATGACCATCGTCAGACCAGCGGGTCCTGGTGTGCATCGTCGATTCGTCGCTTTCATCGACCCACTCGCCGATCAGCCACTCCAGCCGCTTGAGGCGCGCGTGAGGCGTACGGACATTCCCCTCGCCTTCGCTGTGGATGCTTGCCAGAAGCCACTTCCCGTCGGACTGCTTGACGAGCAGGGCCGAAAAATCCACGTCCACCGTTTCCTTGTCTTCGTCGGTTCCCTCGGCGTCGGAAAAGGTCGCTACGCAATCGACCGACAGGACCCCGGGGCTGATTTCGCGGATTTCTTCCGCGGCCAGCTCGACCGAGCTTTTTTTGGGATTGATTTCAAACAGCGCGGCGAATTCGCCGGCGATGGCTTCGTGGCTGTCGAAGACGTTGTCATCGGCGTCGATGAACTCCCCCTTCGGCGTGAACAGTTGGGCGATGGCCTTCGGATCACGCGCGTTGTAAGCCTTTTCCACTGCGGCGAGGACCGTGCCGACAGTTTCGGCATTTTTGTCAGGCGGCCTGGCGGCATTCTTGTCGGTCTGCTTGCCGGCCTGCTTGTCGGGCTGCCTGGGTGCATTCTTGTCGGGCTGCTTGTCGTCGCTGGGAGCGCCGGAGCAGAACACCAGGACCAGCAGGGACGCACACAGAAATTTGCATCTTGTCGTCATGATTCGACTCCTGATTGGGACGAAGAAGCCCATCATTAGATCCAAACCCACTTCCCCCACTCCCAGAGGGAGAGGGAACTCGTCTGTGACCCGCGCCGAACAGTGAATGCACACTCACCTCCCCGCACGGGCTGCGGCGCCGACCGCCGCTTGCGGCTCGACTTCGACAACTCCGGCGGCTTTGCCCAGTTGCAGCGCCTGCTCGGGGGTCGTCGTCGCGAACAGGTGCATGCCGCGGGCCACGACGCCGGTCCAGCCGGTCTGGTGGCTGGCCCCCAGGCCGGCCCCGTTGTCGCCGTGGAAATATTCGAAGAACTGCAGGCAATCCCGCCAGTGCGGGTCCTCCTGAAATTTCCGGGTTCCGCCATAGACCGGACGCCGGCCGTTTTTGTCCTTGAGGAAGATGTTCGTGAGCCGCCGTGAAATCTCTTCGGCGACCTGGTACAGGTTCATCTGCCGGCCCGAGCCGGTGGGGCATTCCACGGTAAAATCGTTCCCATAGTACAGGTAGTATTGCGAGAGGGCCCGGATGATCAGGGCGTTGACCGGCATCCAGATCGGCCCGCGCCAGTTCGAGTTCCCCCCGAACATCCCCGTATCGGACTCGGCCGGCAGATACGAGACGCGGTATTCCTGTCCACCGGCATGAATGACATACGGATGATCGGCGTGGTAGCGCGACAGCGAACGGATTCCGTACGGGCTCAGAAACTCATTCTCGTCGAGCATCTTCGCCAGGACGCGGCGGAGCTTCGTTTCGTCGAGGATGGAAGCCAGACGCCGTCCGGCGACTCCAGTCTTGAACGGGTCATGAATTGCAGTCCTCAGTTCAGGCCGTGTTTCGACAAACCATTTGAGGCGCTCTCCCACGTCGGGGTACTTCGCCAAGGCTTGCCCGTCGAAGACGGTGGCCGCGCAGAGCGGCAACAGTCCCACCATCGACCGCACCTTCAGCCGCTCCGACTGGCCGTTCGGCAGGCAGAGGACATCGTAGTAGAATCCGTCCTCTTCGTCCCACATCCCATTGCCTCCCCCCAGGTGCGACATCGCTGACGCAATCCAAATGAAATGCTCGACGAACTTGAGGGCCATGTCCACATAATCCGGGTCGGTCATTGCCAGAACGGCGGAGATTTCCAGCATGTTCTCGCAAAAGAGGGCCATCCAGGCAGTGCCGTCAGCCTGCTCCAGATATCCCCCCGTCGGCAACGGCGCGCTGCGATCGAAGACCCCGATGTTATCCAGCCCCAGGAAGCCTCCCTCGAAGATGTTTCTTCCCGTCCGGTCCTTGCGATTGACCCACCACGTGAAATTGAGGAGCAGCTTTTGAAAGCAGCTCTTGAGCCATTCCTTGTCGCCGTCGCCTCTCTTCGCCTTTTCCAGCGCGTAAGTGAAGATCGTGGACCAGGCATGCACCGGCGGGTTGACGTCGCCGAAATTCCACTCGTACGCCGGGATCTGCCCGTTTGGATGCATGTACCGCTCGCGGAGCATCAGCTTGAGCTGCGCCTTGCCGAAATCGGGATCGACCAGCGTCAGGGCGATGACGTGAAAGGCCAGGTCCCATGCCGCGTACCACGGATATTCCCACTTGTCCGGCATCGAGATCACGTCGCCGTTGTACATGTGGTGCCAGTGGTCATTGCGCGGCGCCTGCTTGCGCGTCGCTTTGAAGGGGTCGGAGCCCCGTTCTTCGAGCCACTTATCGACGTCATAGTGGTAGAACTGCTTCGACCACATCATCCCCGCCAGCGCCTGCCGCATGACGTTGGCTTCGTCGGCGCTCAGCGACTTGGGAATCACCGTGCCATAAAACTCGTCGGCCTCCTGCCGGCGCGTCTGCAGCATCTTGTCGAACTGCCGGCCGAAGGGATTTCCCCCCTGCCCGTTGCCGATCGCCGACGGGGCGACCTCGGAAAGCCGCAACCGCACAACCTGACATTCGCCCGGCTTCACCGTCACTCGGTAGTGCGCCGCCACCTTCGTTCCCTTTTTCTCCGGGTTCACGGCGTCTTTCTGGCCGTGGACGATGTAGCTGTCGATGCTGTCCTTGACGTACGGAGTGCGGTTCGGGACGCCGAAGATCCGCTGCGTGTTCGTTTCGTTTTCCGTGAAGAGCAGCGAAGCGTCGCCGTCGCAGTACAGGTAGCATTCCCCGAGCTTCGGTTCGACCGCTTCCACAACTCGGCGTGCGGCCGTCGAAACGTCGCGCAATGCCGGCCGGTCGGCAAGTCCGTGCCACGACCAGAGGTTCCGGAACCAGAGCTGCGGCAGAACGTGCAGCTCAGCGGTCTCCGGGCCGCGGTTGTGAATGCTGATCTGAATCAGGATGTCTTCCGGAGATTCCTTGGCATATTCGACGAAGACGTCGAAGTACCGATTCTGCTCGAAGACGCCCGTGTCGAGCAGCTCGTATTCCATCTCGGTCCGGCTGCGCTTGCGGCTGGTTTCGACGAGGTCGGAATAGGGAAACGCCGCCTGCGGATACTTGTACAGGTACCTCATGTACGAGTGGGTCGGCGTGCTGTCGAGGTAGAAGTAGTATTCCTTGACGTCCTCGCCGTGGTTGCTTTCGCTGTTGGTGAGCCCGAACAACCGCTCTTTCAGGATCGGGTCATTCCCGTTCCAGAGCGCCACCGCGAAACAGAGCCGCTGCTGGTCGTCGGAAATGCCCGCCAGACCGTCTTCGCCCCAGCGGTACGCGCGGGAGCGGGCCTGGTCGTGGCTGAAATAGTTCCAGGCGTCTCCCCCTTCGCTGTAATCCTCGCGAACGGTTCCCCACTGCCGTTCGCTCAGGTAAGGCCCCCATTTTTTCCACGGGACCTGCTGCGTGCGGGCTTCTTCGAGTCGTTCGTGTTCGGCGGTCATCAGGCACCTGTTTTCTAGAACGGCAACCCCAGCATGTACTTATAATGCCCCGGCACCGGCTCGAGCTCGCTCTCGTCGGAGGGGGTGTACGGCTTTCTGTGCTCCCACGCCTCTTCGATCACCGGCACGATCCAGAAGTTCCCCTCCGGATCGCAGACGATCCATTGCTGCGAGGGCTTATCCACAAAAATGGTCACCCTCTGTTTCCTGAGAGTCGTCATGGTTCGCTCCTTCCACGCCCGCGTAAACGGTCGGCACCGGCCCGGGCCGGAAGTCCAACTGCCAAATAAAAAACCCTTCGGCACCGGAAGTGCGCCGAAGGGCTCTCATAGCCAGCTTGTCCAGTGCCCGCCTTGGGCACTGTCACTTTTACACGCGGGTCTGCTACCGTCGCTCCGGGCCAAAGTCCATGGGACGCTCCGCTCGGGGGTTGTCATGTGTGTGCGTCTCGAAAGTAGGTGGGAAATCGGCGATAATCGGGGCGCGGGCGGTTTCATCAATGGACTTCGATGAATGATCCCAAGGAGGGATGAGATGGACGAC
>JBLMWR010000408.1:0-4359 GCA_050257335.1 Deltaproteobacteria bacterium
GGATGGCGACGGCGGGTTTGGTCATGATGCAGCTCTCCGATCCGCCAGTCTCTGTTGATTGGGGGCGGCTGTCAATGTGACGCACGGAGGCGAACGCGGGGTACCGGCTGAACTCTGAACGTCGAACGAAGGGTGCGCTCGATCGTCTACCCTGGACAGCCGATGTTCAACGTTCGATGATGAGCTTGCAATTGAACGCACAGGGAAATCTTCACGCGACCCCCCTTGCGCTTCCCTTGCTAAGGGGGGGAGAGATCTATGGGCCACGCAACGCGTCGCGGTACCTTCCGTCGTTCACACTTGCATTCACGAACGGAACTGTTTGAAGTGCGGGTGGTCGGGGAGGGAGAACGTTTGCGCGAGGGAAACGATCGGCTCGCCGCGCTGCTCGATGTGCCGCTCCTGGATGGGGCCGAGTATCCCTGACGCGGCGCGCAAACAGGCGATGCGGAGCGGATCGAAGCCCATCAGGCGGGCGCAGGTGGCGTCGACAGCGGGGAGGTTCGTCCCCATGACGATGAGGTGCGCGGGTTTGGGGGTCCCCATGATCGGGCCGTCCCCCTCCATGCCGACGATGCCGTCGACGATCGCCAGGTGCGGGCGGACGGTGGCGTTGATGTCGAGAATCGACTGGTCGATCCCCGCGTGGTGCAGGACGTTCTTCGGCCAGCCGTAGCAGACGCCGGGCATGACCCCGAAGAAGTTTTTCATCGACAGCGTCACCCCGGCCCAGTGGTGGGTTTTCATCTTGGGGAGCGAGACGATGAAGTCGGCCCTGCGAAGCGATTGGGGCAGATAAAGTTTCGAAAGCTTCGTGAAGCCCAGGCGATTGGTCGCCGGGAAGACGTCGTCGTAGTTCAGGTCCACGAAATCGATCTTGTCGTCGTCGAGGACCCGTTCGAGCCCCGATTGTTCGAGGACGAAGGCCGTATCGCGGCAATGCCCCTGTCCTTCGGCGACGAAGACTTCCCGAGCATCGCAGCGGCGGAAGACTTCGGCAACGGCGCGGACCAGCGCGGGATGCGTGTTGACGTGCGGGGCCGCGACGGTCGGCTCGACGAGATTGGGTTTCAGCAGGACTGACTTTCCCTGGACCGCGCGCTTTCCGATTCCGATTTCCTCAAGACCCCGGCGGAGAATATCGACCAGATCAACGTCGTACGTTTCCGCCCGGGCCACGAAGACCTGCGCCCGGCGGAAGTGCTCGACATCGTTCCAGACCCATTTCCCGGCAGCGGCGGCGGCGAACAGGCCGCCGCCCCCCAACAGCAGGTCGCGACGGGTGATCTTCGACACGGGGGTTCGTGATCCGGCGGAATCCGGCCGCTCGACGCGTGTCGCTGCCACCGGATCGGCTGGTCCCCCGGAATTGGCGGACGTCGGTTGGCTCATGGCACAGCCGCCTCGACATTACTCTTTTTCGGAAAACCGGCGACGGTGACGCCCAGCAGGTCGAGAGACCAGGCGCCCGCCGCAAGGAGCAGATAGGCGATTTGGGCAATGGAATTCGAACGCCGCGCGGCGCCGGCATGCGCCGCGATCAGCCAGTCATCGGCCGCGGCCGGGCGTCGTCCCCAGGCCGTGAGCGCGAGAATTCCGAAGCATAACGATTGAGGGGCGTGCGTGGCCGGCAGAATGACGTCGAGGTAGTCGCAGCTCCGCTCGACGATCGCACTGTCGGAATCGTCGATGCCTGCCAGCGCGAGGAGCGCGAGGCCCGTGGGCGCCGGATGCGGCCGGAGGTCGGCCCCAAAGACCGTCGAGTTGCCGTAATTCCATCCGCCGGTGCGGATGGCGCGATCGCGGATCAGGCACAGGCCGTCGCGGGAGCGCTGGTGCTCCGCGTGGCCGGCGCGGCGGAGCGCGAGAACCGCCATTGCAGTGGGCTCCAGCCAGCTATGTGTTCCTTCCACCCAGGGCCAGCCGGGGATCCGGGGGTCGTGACCGAACGGTTCGGCCACGTTGGGGGTCCAGGTGGTTCCCTGTCTGGCAAGCAGCCAGTTGACGGCTTTGTTTCGCGCGGAGAGGGCCTGGCCGCAGGCCGACCAGACCAGCACTCCCAGAGGGGTCGTCCAGCGGGGGTGCGGCAGATCGGGGGCGATTCCGAGGGCTCCGTCGCGCTGTTGAAGGCTGGCGAGCCATTCGGCGGCGGCGCGGACGGCGGCGCGCGATCTTTCGGCCCCGGTGTGCGGATCAGATGCCGCCAGAGCCAGGGAAGCCAGGGCGGTCGGCTCGACGTAGGGTGCTCCGCCGGGACGGTTCCCCCAGCCGGGGCCGTTCCCGCGGAGGCGCAGCAACTCCTGGTGCAACTGGATGATCCATGAGTCGTTCATGGCATGGCGGCCTGTTGCGAGGCTGAGAAAGGAGACAGGCACCGCGATGTCGAAATTACGGTCCGTGGAGCACTTCGCCCGACCTCCCTGCCCCCCTTACGAAGGGGGAGAGTTTCGTTCGGAGCGAGTCCCCTTTTTCAACCGGCGGGTCACTTGGCCCCGCTTCCCAGAAAACTGAACAGTCCCTTGCGGGCCTTCTTTTCCTCCGGTTCCGCCTGGGTCGGCTCCGCCTGGTCGAAATGATTGGCGATCTGTTCGATGGCCCGGGTGACTTTGGCTTTGGAGGCCTGCATCATCAGCGGGACGCCGTTGTTGCGGGCCTCGACCATCGTGGCGAAGTCGTTGGGAATCTGCCACGCGATTTCGCGGCCGATGGTTTCCAGCGCCTTGTTGAGACTGATCTGCGTGTCTTCGAGCCCGACGCGATTGACGACGATTCGAATCTTGTCGGTGAGGCCTTCCACTTTCCCGAAATACTGCATCAGCCGCACGACGTTGCGCAGGCAGGGGAGGTCGAGCTGCGTCACCAGCAGGACCGCGTCGGCGGATTGGATGGCGGCCATGTCGAGGGGTCCCAGGCTTTTGCTCGTGTCGATCACAAGATGAGTAAAGGTCGTTTTGAGCAGCGAGATGACGCGGCGGAGCTGCTCGCCCGTGATCTTGAGATTATCGTCGAGCTGCACCGGTCGCGGCAGAAGAAACAGCCCGCAATCGTGGCGGGTGAGCGACCGCTTGAGGAGCGAGTAATCGAGCCGGGTGATGTTCTCGGCCACATCCTGAATGGTGTAATCGGGGATGATGTCGAGCCAGACGTCGGAATCGCCGAGGGCGAAATCGAGGTCGATGACGGCCACGCTGTTCCGCTCGTCACGGGCCAGGATGCAGCCCAGATTGACCGCCACCGATGTGCAACCGACGCCCCCGCTGGCGCCGGCAACCGCAATGACCTGACAGGCACGGACCTGTCCTTCGCCGGTCCGGGCCATTTGCGTCTGACGGACGCGTTCGAGGGCCGTCAACACGTCTTCGAGCTTGAGGGGCAGCCCCAGAAACTCCTTGGCCCCGTTACGCATCGCCTGCAGAATCAGGCTCCCTTCGGTGGACGAGCTGATGACCAGGACGTTGCAATCAGGCAGTTCCTGCGCGATCCTGGCCACCAGCGCGAGCCCCTTGGGCGGGTCGGAATCCAGCGCCACCAGCGCGATGTCGGGGCGCGTCTGCATGACCACGTCGAAGAAGAAATCGTACCGCGAGCATTCCGCTTCAAGCCAGACCGTATCGATGCCAAGCATGAACGACTTGAGCGAGCTGCGCGCGGCGTCGTGAGGGTCGACAAGTGCCAGCCGGACGACAGTTTTCATTCTTCACCTCGGGTTTCACCACTTGCCAATCGAAAGCTGTATGTCACGGAGAACAGGAGCGAATCAGGGGCCGATCAGGCCGGGAGTGCCGGCATCGTCGCCGGCACGGCTGCCGGCCGTCCCCGCGCCCGAGGCCGGGACGACCGATCCGGTCCGGCTGGCGCCGCGCGCCGGCTGGAGCGGACGGACGGTGTTGGCCGCTGGCCTCCGCGAGGCCGAGACGCGCCTCGTGGCCGGATCAGAGAGCGACCTCCGCACCCTGCCGCGGGCGGCTTCGTCCAGCGACGGGCCGTCATCCCCCTCGGGAGCGGGCTCCGGAGCGGGGGCCGCCGATCTCGTCTCGCCAGTCCCGTTTCCAGGAGCCGGAGCATCGAGGTCGCCGCCGGGCGCCGGAGAGCCCGAGCCGTTCCCGTCGTAGCTGGCTTTCGGCGCCGGCGTCCCGTTCGGGACCAGCGTCGGCGGAGGCGGTACGTACGTCTGGGGGAACCCGAAGTGCGTCGTCGGGGGTTCCGGCGTAGGCGCGTACCGCGGAGTTTCCAGGTAGCCGTTGAAGTACAGCTCGCGATCTGTAGGCGACGTGGTCGAGCGTCCCGGACCGTCGGGCAATTGCGACTCGTCAACCGGCGAAACGAGTTCCGGGGTGACCAGCACGAGCAACTCGGTCT
>JBLMWR010000409.1:0-2648 GCA_050257335.1 Deltaproteobacteria bacterium
ACCGTATGCAAGCAGATCGGCCGCGTTGCGCCCCAGGATGTCAACGTCCTGATCCTCGGCGAAAGCGGCACCGGAAAAGAACTGGTGGCCCGCGCGGTCTACCACCACAGCCGCCGCAGCCAGGCCCCGTTTCTGGCGATCAATTGCGCTGCCATCCCCGAAGCGCTTCTGGAGAGCGAGCTGTTCGGGCACGAGAGGGGGGCGTTCACGGGCGCCGAGCAGCGCCGCATCGGAAAATTCGAACAATGCCACGGGGGGACGCTGTTTCTCGACGAAGTCGGCGACATGTCGCCGGGCACGCAGGCCAAAATCCTGCGGCTCCTGCAGGAAGGGCGATTCGAACGGGTCGGGGGGAGCGAAACTCTTTCCGCCGATGTGCGCATCATTGCCGCGACGAATCAGGACCTCGAATCGCTGCTTGAGTCCGGCCGGTTTCGCACCGATCTCTACTACCGCCTGCGGGGCGTGACGATCCACCTGCCGCCCCTCCGCGAGCGCCGCGACGATATTGCCGAACTCGCGCATTTCTTCCTGTTTCGTTTCAACCGGCAACTGGGGACATCGGTGCAGTCGATTTCCGAAGCGGCCCTCGAGCTGCTCCAGCGGCACGACTGGCCGGGCAACGTGCGCGAGTTGCAGAGCGTCATTCGCGAAACGCTGATCGTCTCCGCCGGTCCGTCGATCCTGCCCGAGTTCCTGCCGGCCGACCTGCGGCGCGACGATTCGGCCGCCGCCGACCAGGGCAGCGACGCGTTTTCCGTCGCGCCGGTTGACGACTGGTCGGCGCTGGCGCGCCGCGTTGACGATGCGCTGACGGCCGGGACGACGGGGCTTTACCGTCAGGTCCTCGATCAGCTCGATCGACTGCTCATCTCCCGCACCCTGCAACAGACCGCCGGAAACCAGGCGCAGGCCGCCGAAATCCTCGGCATCAGCCGCCCGACACTGAGAGCCAAGCTGCGGAGTTTGAAACTCTCGGTCCGGAAGTCGGTCACGGCCGACGCCGCTGAATGACAATGTCGAAAGAATCTCATTCTGCGCCTCGCCGCCTCACCTGCGGGAAGCGCCCCGTTGCGCCTGAAGCTCGTGAAACTGGCTGCGAACAGGGACAAAAATGCCCGATAGCCGGCGCGTCGCTACGGGCGGCGGCACTCGTTCCACCCTCTCAACGCTTTGATCTTGAAGCGAATTTCAGGATTTCATAGACTCCCGCCCTTCTCACGTCTCCCCTCTCTCCCTGATCCGCATTGGCGGCTCAATCATTTCTACAACACGATCCGTCCGGTCCAGGATCGGTTGGCCAGGTACGAACCGTATGCGCCGGGAAGCACGCAATCATCTGTTTCTGAAGAGCAGAGGAAACATCGCGAAGACGACTTTCGTACTGCTGGCGGTCGCCGGGTTGACGTTGCTCAACGACCGGCGCGCGTTCGGCGACGAGCCGGTTGACGAGGGCCACACCCCGCGCCGCGCGGCGCGACTGGCCCGGCGGAATCAGAAACCGGCGCTCAAGGAAAGCGGCGATGCGCAAGAGCCGGCGGAATCCGCATCTGAGGGCGCGCGCGCGGCTGCCATCGATCCCGTTGTCGAGCTGCGCGAGGAGATGAAGCGACTCAAGGCCGAAATCGATCGCCTGAAACGTCAATCGCCTGGACGCGCGTCTGAACGGCCGCTCTCTTCCACTGCGGAATCCGCGACAATTTTCGAACCGCTCGAGGGCGCATCGGGTCTCGGCGAAAACGACGACGACCCGGCGGTGTTCGGGCCGCCGGGCATTCAACTCGACGGCGAACCGGCGCCTGTCGAAGGTCCATTCGGAGAAATCCGGCTGGTCCAGACCCAGGATGAGGAGCCTCCTCCCTCGGAGCTGGGGGCCGTTCCCGGGCAGCATATTCGTCCACGGCGAACCGACACGCTGGGAAGCATCGGCTTCCCGCGGGCGCGCCCCTACAAACCCGACTTGGCGCACAAAAAACGCGAAATCGAGGCGGAATTCGCCGAAGGGATCAATGTCAGAACGAACGACGACTATTTCTCGCTGACGTTCCACAACCTGACACAGGCCGACTTCCGCGGTTTTTATCCCGCGGGAGATCCGCTGCACGACGGCTTCATCATCCCCCGTCAACGGTGGTACGTTCTGGGGAACATTTCGCCGTACGTCCGGTACTACACGGTCATCAACCGCGGCTATGGCTCATTGGACATCCTCGATTCCTGGACCGACTGGGGCATTGGCGAGATCGACCGGGACAAGCTCCAGATCCGCATCGGGCGCATGAAGACGCCTTACACCTATGAATACATCAAAGTCGCAGAGAACGACCTGATTGCCGCGGAACGGTCGGTGTTCGTCGGCAACCTCGCCCCGAACCGCGAAATCGGGGCCATGGTCCACGGACAGATCTACAACAAGCGGCTCGAATACGCGCTGGGCGTATTCAACGGGCCGCGGCGTTCATTCCAGGACTTCAACAGCGGCGAGGACTTGTTCGTCTTTACCAACACCAAGCCCTTCCTAGAGGGAGACAACGAGGTTCTCAAGCAGCTCAATATTGGCGGCTCATGGAACTGGGGAAACCAGCACAACCCGGTGCAACCGGCTGCGTTGCGAACGGCCAATGACCAATCGACCTCTTCTGCCGCCG
>JBLMWR010000410.1:0-2758 GCA_050257335.1 Deltaproteobacteria bacterium
CAGGCCCAGCAGCGGGCCGTTCTTGATGACCGTCACGATCCAGCTCAGCCGGTACTCGAGGTCCCCCAGAATGTCGCGCTGCATGCTCTCGGCGACGATCTGTCGAAGTTGCGCGAACGGCAGGTCGCGGTTGGCAATCATCAGAAGGCACAACCGCGGCAGGGCGCGGTAGTCGTAGTCGCACAGCTTCGCCGCCGCTTCATAATCTCCCGCGTTCAGGTGCTGCTGCAACTGACCGATGAACTCGGCTTCGGCTTCCGGCCCGCGAAACCGCAGCTCGAACAGCCGCCGCCAGATGAGGATCACGCAAAACAGGCCGAACAGAAAATTCAACGCCAGAAATCCGTAGGTGGCGTTGCCCAGATAATCCGCGAGCTGATTGATGAGATTCGTCATGGCCGGGGAGAATCGCGAACCGGAGCGTGGAGAGGGACGGGCCTTTTTCAATAATAACCCGGTGCGGACATCGAAGCCACCCGGCGCTGACACAGAATCTTGTGCCTGGTGCATCCTTGCATCCCGGGGTGGGCAAAGGGGGGCTGCAAGCGCAAAAAAAGCAGCCCGGCTGCAAAAGAGCAGCCGGGCTGCGACGTGTCCTGCCCCGTCATCGGCTACCAGCCATAGTACCCTGGATAGCCGCAGCCCTGTCCGTAGGCCGGGTACGACGGATAGGCGTAGCCGGTGCCGATCCCGAAACTGAAACGCGGGCCCCCGATGAAGAGTCCGGGCGAAACAACGGGCCGATATCCGTAGCCGTAGCGCGGTCCGCAGCCGCCATGCCATCCGCAACCATAGCCGCGACCATACCCGCCTCCCCAGCCACCCCCCATGAAATGATCCGCTTTCGCCGTCGAAGCGAAGCCCGCCAGAGTCAATCCGCCAACCGCCGCCGCCAGCAACAAGAACCGTTTCATGATTCGCTCCTTGATTCAAAGAGACCCGTGAGACTCGTGTCCGATGGATTTGTGCCGCCTGGTCCTGACCCCCGTCAGTCGAGCACCCGTCTCGTTGAGATTCAGGAGTTCGCAAGCGGCGCGCCGTTCACGAAAACATCCTTCTCGAACGGCGCGCAACATCAATCGCCTGAATCGCTTGTGAATTCTTCCTTTGCTGAGAGCCGAAGGGCTTCCGCAAGCCAAAGCGTCTCAGTTTCGCGACAATTGCCGTCAAGGTGACGGCATTCCCTTCCGGAGAGATTTCGTTAAGATTCTCGGAAGGGTGAGAAACGGTTGCACGATTCCCCGGTCGAGTTTGCGTTCTGGACCACAGAAGTCATCATTCCGGCATTGACCGGCAATTCATTTGAACGAGAGGTGCTGACGTGTTCTGGTTTGACCCGCTTTATCTGATTTTCATTTCCCCGGCGATTTTGCTGATGATGTGGGCGCAGTTTCGAGTAAAAAGCGCGTACGGGCGGGCCATGCAGATGCCCGCGCCTCTCAGTGGCGGCGCGGCGGCCCGATACATCCTCGATCAGGCCGGTCTGCAGGATGTCGAGATTCAGCCCACTCAGGGCTACCTCTCAGACCACTACGATCCGCGCGAGCGAATCGTCCATTTGAGCGCCGAGGTGTACCACAGCCGATCGATGGCGGCGGTCGGAATCGCGGCCCACGAGGTGGGACATGCGATTCAACATGCCAGAGGATATGCTCCGCTGGTGATACGCAATTTTGCCGTCCCGGCGGCGACGTTCGGGCCGGTGATGTTCATGATTCTCATCGTTCTGGGGATGGTCCTGCGCAGTCCGCAACTGATCTATCTGGGGCTGGCCGCTTACGGCGGGCTCCTGTTTTTCGAGCTCGTGAATCTGCCGGTCGAATTCGACGCCAGCAATCGGGCCAAGCAGGTGCTGTCGGAACTGAACATCGTCGATGCCCAGGGGTCGATTGCGGTGCGCGACGTCCTGAACGCCGCCGGCTGGACCTACGTCGCCGCCACGCTCCAGACCCTGCTGACGCTTCTCTATTATGTGCTGCAGTTCACCGGGTTTGGGCGCAGCGACAGCGATTGAGGGTCTCCCTCTGCCTCCGGGAGAGGGCCGGGGTGGGGGCCCTTCGTTGGAGTCCCCCGTTCAGGCCGCGGGGATTTTGTGTTCCGTCAGTGAACTTCAAAAATCGCCTCCACCTCCACGGCGATGTTCCCCGGCAGCGAGCCCATGCCCACGGCGCTGCGGGCTCCCTTGCCCGGCTCGCCGAAGACCTCGACCATCAGGTCGCTGAAGCCGTTGATGACGGCGGGATGGTTCTGAAAATCCGGTGCGGCGTTGACCATCCCCAGCACCTTCACCAGCCGCGTGACGCGGTCGAGCGACCCGAGATAGTTTCGCAGCGACGAGAGAATGGCCAGGCCGACCACGCGCGCGGCCTCCTTTCCCTGCGCCTCGGTCAGGTCGGCGCCGACGCGCCCGGTGATCATCGTCTTGTCGGGCTTGAGGGGGCCGTGCCCCGAGACGTACACCAGTTCCTTCACCTGCACGCAGGGAACGTACGTGGCGACGGGCTTGGGAGGTTGCGGCAGAACGAGTTTGAGTTCGGCGATCCGGGCTTCAGCACCCATGCGGCGGCTCCTGTTGAAAAGGTCGATCCTGGCGACTTTTATCTACAGGATTTGCGCAGCACGTGCAACAGTTGCAGTCGCACTTCATTCGTTCAGCGCCGAGGTGCAGCCGAGGACCGCCACCATCCGGCGCTCACCAGGCGAACCCGCGCTCTGCGCCAGAAAGACGCATGCACTACGCGTGAAAGCCCTCCTCTCG
>JBLMWR010000411.1:0-3649 GCA_050257335.1 Deltaproteobacteria bacterium
GAACGGCCCAATCCGCGCGTATCCGCGTCATCCGCGGTTAAAATTATTTTGCTTCCGGCCGAAAACTGACCCGGGTGTTTCGTGGATGACACCCGCCGGAAGTATCCCCGCACCTTTTGACTGGCCCGCTTCATGACCGCACCGGTTTCTAAAGTGCATCAGGCTCCCACAAAGGTCCCTCCTCCCTCGGCCGACGACGAACAGGCGATTCTCCGTCTGCGCGAAGCCCGCGCGCGGCTCAAGGCCGAGATCGCCAAGACGATCGTCGGCCAGGACGAAGTCATCGAGAGCCTGCTGGTGGCCCTGCTTTGTCGCGGGCACGCGCTCATGATCGGCGTGCCGGGGCTCGGCAAGACCCTCATGGCCCGCACTCTCGCCCGGGCGCTCAACATGGAATACCGGCGGATCCAGTTCACCCCCGACCTGATGCCGGCGGACATCACTGGCACCGACATCATCATGGAAGACCCGGAAACGGGCCGGCGGCGGATGGAATTCCTCCGCGGGCCGCTCTTCGCCAACTTCGTCCTCGCCGATGAAATCAACCGCGCGCCCCCCAAGACCCAGGCTGCGCTCCTGCAGGCGATGCAGGAGCTGGAAATCACCGTCGGACGGCACACCTATCCGCTGGCGCCGCCGTTCTTCGTCGTCGCCACCCAGAACCCGGTCGAACAGGAAGGAACCTACCCGCTCCCGGAAGCGCAGCTCGACCGCTTCATGTTCAATATCCCGGTCAATTATCCCTCCCCCGCGGAAGAGGCCGAGATCGTCAAGACCACGACCTCGAACGCCACCGTCACGTTGCAGCCGATTCTTTCGGCCGAGGAAGTGCTGCGGCTGCAGACGCTGGTGCGCGGCGTGCCGGTCGCCAATGACGCGGTGAATTTCGCCATCGCCGTCTCGGGAATGTCCCGCCCGTGGACGACGCCCGATCCGGCGGCGAAGGTGAAACCCGACGACGTGCATCGGTTCATCCGTTACGGCGCCAGCCCCCGCGCCTCGCAATATCTCATTCTGGGGGCCAAGGCCCGGGCCCTGCTGAGCGGGCGGTTCCACGTCGATTTCGACGACATCCGGGCGATGGCGGTCCCCGTCCTGCGGCACCGGCTGGTCCTCAACTTCCACGCCCGCGCCGAAAATGTCGATGCCGACGAAATCATCCGCCGGATTCTCAAGCTGGTGCGCGCGCCATGACCGCCGCCGGGCCCGTCCAGATTCGCGAGCTGGCCGATCCGCAACTGCTGGCGTCGGTCGAGGACCTCGACCTGGTCGCCCGCTGGGTCGTGGAGGGATTTCTGCACGGCCTGCACCGCAGCCCCTACGTCGGCTTTTCGGTCGATTTCGCCTCGCATCGCGAATACATCCCCGGCGACGACATCCGCCACCTGAACTGGAAGGTCTACGGCCGGCAGGACCGGCTGTACATCAAGCAGTACGACGCCGAGACCAACGTCGATCTGCACCTCGTCCTCGACATCAGCGGTTCGATGACGGTGGGCGAAGGAAGTTCCTCCAAACTGCGGTATGCCGTGCTGCTGTGCGCCAGCCTCGCCCATCTGGCGGCGCAGCAGCGCGACGCCGCCGGGCTGACGCTCTTTGCCGACCGCGTCGTCGAGCACTTCCGCGCCAAGGCCGGGAGCGATCACCTGCTGTCCCTGATGTCGGCCCTGGTGGCGCCGCGCAAGCATCCCCGCGCCACTTCGCCGCGCGTGCTGCACGAGATTGCCGAATTGATGCCCCGCCGGGGCCTGGTGGTGCTGATCAGCGACCTGTATTTCGACACGCCGGAGCTGCTGACGGCACTGGATCACTTCCGGCACTACGGACACGACGTGCTGGTTTTTCACGTACTGGCTCTGCTGGAGCGGAAGATGCCGGTGGACGGAGCGGTGAAGCTGGTCGACGTCGAAACGGGCGAGGCGCTGGAGACGATGGCGCACGAGATCCGCGCGAGCTTCACCGCCGCAGTGGGGCGCTGGCTCGACGAGCTGCACACTGGCTGCCTGGCCCGCGACATCGACCACGTCAGCCTCGTCACCGACCAGCCACTCGACACGGCCCTCATGGATTACTGCGTCCGGCGATCGCAGTTATTTTAGTTGAGTACACAATGCACGGCTGGACTCTCATCCACACGGGGTTTCTCGCGGCCGGGCTGGCGGTGGCGGTGCCGATCATTATTCACCTGCTGTTCCGGCAGAAGACGCGGACGTTGCCGATCGGATCAGTGCGGTTTCTCCATCAGGTGGTCCGCGAGCATCGCCGGCGGCGGCGCGTCCGGCAGTGGCTGCTCCTGGCCCTGCGGATGTTCGCCGTGCTGCTCCTTGCGCTCCTGTTTGCCCGGCCCTATCGCGACGAGTCGTTTCTCCGCGGCCTGCAGCAGGAAGTCGTGCTGCTGATCGATCGTTCGGCCAGCATGCAGGCCCGCGACGCGGCGGGAAAGACCGCCTTCGACCGGGCCCTCGCCGACGCGCGCGACGAGCTGAAGCGGTTCGACGAGAACGTCGTCGTCCACGTGGCCGTGTTTGACGCCGCTGGCGTAAAGGAGCTACCGCTCGACAAATTCCAGGATGCGACCTCCAGCGAGGCTGCGACCGACTACCCTCTCGCCCTCGGTTGGGCTGCCGACGTTCTGGCATCTTCCAGCCGCTCCGACCGGCGGATCGTGCTGATCAGCGATCTGCAAAAGAGCGGCCTGCGGCGCGGTCGGATCGAGCCCTTGCCGATCGGCGTGGAGCTGGCCATCCACGACGTGGGCGAAGCGCTGGCCCGGAATCTGGCAATCGAATCGGCACAGGCCGGCAGCACCGAAATTCGTCCCGACAGCCCCGTTGCCCTGCGCGTCGTCGTTCGCAATCACGGAGCCCTACTCGCCCGGCAGGTGCCCGTCCGTTGCGAGGTGGAGGGGCCCGATGGAAAAATCGAGATCACGAAGCAGGTGGACGTCGCCGGACACGGCAGTATGGTCCTCGATCTGCCGCTCGCCGTCAAAATCGACGGCCTCTACAAAGGGCACGTCGATCTTCGATTCGACGACGTTCTGGCCCTCGACAACCGCCGCTGGGTCGGCTTTGAAGCCCGCCATCCCGATCGAGTGCTGCTCATCGACGGTCAGGAAGGGCGCTCGGTGTATACCAACGAAACGTACTTTCTCGAAACGGCCCTGCGGCTGCGCACCGAAGAAGCCACGGGGCATACACGGTCGTTCGAGCCGGAACGGATTGCGTGGGAATCAGGAGAGGGCTTCCCGCGGCTCGACGGCTACCGGTCCATTGTGCTGTGCAACGTGAGGCGGCTGTCGGAAAAGGATGGCCAGCGCCTCGATGAATACCTGCGCGCCGGCGGCAGCCTGCTGATCTTCGCCGGCGACCAGGTCTCGCGCGGCTCGCTGGCTCCGCTCGCGAAGCACAACGTGCTCCCCGGAAAACTCGCCGCTGAACCGGCGGACGGCAAGTTCCGCGTCGATGAATGGGACGCGAAGCACCCGGCCCTGGCCTGCTTCGCCGATCCCCAGCAGGGAGACTTGCGGCGCGTCGGCTTCACGCGGCTCCTGCCTCTCGAAGAGACCGCCGAAGGATCGCGGACCCTGTTGCAGTCCGGCGAGCGTATCGTGGCGGCCGAGATCGCCGTCGGGCGCGGGCGGTGCCTC
>JBLMWR010000412.1:0-3609 GCA_050257335.1 Deltaproteobacteria bacterium
GCGGATCGCCAGACGTTCACGAAACCGATCGGCGACGGTCCTTTCCGCCCGGCGGTCCGCGATCCCGAACCGCCGGCGGAACCGATCGAGGATCGAAAGCGTGAGATTTTCGCGCACGTTCATGCTCATGACCAGCCCCTGCCGCTTCCGGTCTTCCGGGATCAGCGCCATTCTCAGCGCCTGAGCGTCGCGCGGCGATCGGACAACGACCGGCCGGCCGTCGACGAGCGTTTCACCGCGGGCCTCGCGATCGAGCCCGAACAGGGCTTCGAGCACCTCGGTTCGGCCCGCGCCGACGAGCCCCGCCAGCCCGACGATTTCGCCGGAACGAACGTCGAGCTGGACGTCTGCAAACCGGCCCGGAGAAGAGAACCGGCGGCACTGGAGGCGCACCGCGCCGTAGCATGGGCTTCCAGGCCCGTGCGTGCTTTTCGAACTGGCAGATAAATGAAGTTGCCCGGCGTCTGGTGCGATAGTCCCATTTGTCGGGGACGAACGGGCTTGGAAGCCCGTGCTCCTAGCGACGGCGATCGACCGCCCCACCATCATCCGCACCAGGTCGTCGTGGGCCAGGTCGCCGATCGGCTGCGTGGCGACGTGCCGGCCGTCGCGGAGCACCGTCACGGTCTGACACAGCTCGAAGATTTCTTCGAGCCGGTGCGAAACGTAGACGATCGTCGTCCCCGATTTCTGCAGCCCGCGGATGAGCTGAAACAGGCGCTCGACCTCGGCCTGCCCCAGGGAGCTGGTCGGCTCGTCGAAGACGAGGATTTTCGCCCCCAACCCGACGGCGGCGGCGATCTGCACGAGCTGTTCCTGCGCGATCGACAGAGAGGAGAGAGGCCGGCCGACGTCGACCGACAACCCCACCTGCGCCAGCAGCCCCTCGGCCCGGCTGCGCAGCCGGGGACGGTCGAGCAACAAGCCCCGCCGGGGGAGATCGTGCAGGCACAGATTCTCGGCGACCGAAAGGTTCGGGCAGAAGGCGAGCTCCTGGTGGACGATGCCGACTCCGGCCCGCGCCGCTTCGCGCGGCGAATGAAATCGCGCTTCGCGCCCGTCGATCAATACTCGTCCGCCATCGGGACGGTACATTCCGGCAAGGATTTTTCCCAGCGTGCTCTTCCCGGCGCCGTTTTCCCCGAGGAGCGCGTGGCATTCGGCCGTGCGCACCTCGAACGTGACGTCCTGCAGGGCCGCGACGCCGGGGAAGTGTTTGGTGATGTTTTGGAAAAGGATCAAGTCGGCCCCTGTGGCATGGGCTTCCCAGCCCGTGCGTCCCCAACGATCGGCGATGTGGCATGGACACCGGGCGATTCCAGGTGTTTGCCCGAACGACGATCACGCCCGGGCTTGGAAGCCCATGCTACGATCGCGCCCTACGACCACTTCTCCCAGTTCTTTTCGTACTCGTCGACGTTGTCTTTCGTCACTGTGTCGAGCGGGGCGAATTCGACTTTTCGTTCCGGGTCGCGCCCGTCGCGGACTTTGGCGACGAGAATGTCGACGCACCGGCCGCCGAAGTAATAGTACTGCTGACCCAGCAGCACCTGCACGTCCCCCATCCGCAAATGTTTGAGCTGCGGGATCAGCGTGTCCATGCTGACGCAGACGACCGCGCCGGGCTGCCAGGGAAGCGCCCGTTCGGTCATCAAGGGCCACCCCCCGATCATCGCCCAGCCGTTGATCTCGGGATTGGCCTTCTGCACGCTCTCGACTTCGGCGAATGAATCCTGCGGCGTTTCCTTGTGGTAATAGACGTCCTTGAGTTTCAGGTTCTTGTGCCGCGCCAGCTCTTCTCTGGCGCCGTGGACGCGCTTCTGCAGGTTGGTGGCGGTCTGATTGCCGGCGAGAATGGCGATTGCGCCGGGCCTGTCCCCCAGCCGCTCGGCGACGTGGCGCATGACGAGCCGGCCGGCGTCGACGTCGTCGGTCCCGACGTAGCACAGGCGTTTCGATTCGGGGGCGTCGGAGTCGAAACACATCGCCTGCACGCCCCGGGCGATGGCGTCGTCGATGGACCGCGTCACCTTGCTGGCGTCGGAGCAGGCGATGGTGATGGCGTCGACGCCGGCGGCGGCGAGCTGTTCGATGAATTCTGCCTGCTTCTGCGGATCTTCGTCGTTGGGGGTCCGCCAGTCGACCGTGACGGGGACGCCCAGTTCCTTCGTCAATTCCGCGGCCCGCATCTCGGCCCCCTTGCGGGCCGCGAGAAAGACGGGGTTCGACTGGCTCTTGGCGATCATGCCGATCGTCACACCGCGGGATTTACTCGCCGATCCGCCGGGCGCCGCCCCCGGTTTTGCCCCCGACGGCACTTCGACCCGCTGCTCGCAACCGGGGAGCATCAAGCCGCCGAAGGCGGACAATCCGGCGGCCGCCGCGAGCCGGCTGTTGAATTGGCGTCGAGAGAGCATGAGACACTCCAAATTGTGTGCGAGGATCGGGAAACCAGGCGGACGCAAAATAAGAGAAACAAGTTGGAACTAACCTCCGCTGATCAACACTAATAAATGACTTCCTTCGGAGCCCATGGGACGCTTCCGACTCTGTTGCGGCCATACGCCGCGCTGGGGATTTCGTGCTTTTCGTGGAGCCATTGTCGTTGTCCACGAAAGACGCGAAAAGCAGGAAAACGACAAACGCCCGCCGATGACGCCGCTACGCGCGGATGCGCCACATCGCCTCATTCGTATTTATCCGCGCGTATCCGCGACATCCGCGGTTTAATTTGGTCTGCTTTATTGCAGAACCGGGTTTCAGGACAAAAAAAGCCGTCACGCAAAGGCGCAAAGAATTCCATTTCACCCGCGTCCTGGAGGGACCGCGGTCTTCACAGAGTGCGCGAGCGCCTGCTGCCTTTACGTCATTGCGCCTTTGCGTGATGATTCCTTCATCGTTCAACTGGCGAATCGACGCACGCGAAATGGCGCACGCCCTCGCTGGCGCTGCGGGGTGGTATCTTATTTCCAGTCGCAGGCCAGGTCGAGGGCGGGGGCGGAATGGGTGAGGGCGCCGACGCTGATGCGTTCGACGCCGGTGGCGGCAATCGCCGCGACCGTCGCCAGCGAGACGCCGCCGGAAGCTTCCAGCTCGACGCCCGGAGCGCGCTCGTGGCGGAGTGCCACCGCCTGCCGTAATTGGTCGGGGGTCATGTTGTCGAGGAGCACGATGTCGGGCTGGCCGGCGAGGGCGTCGGCGAGCTGCTCCAGCGTATCGACCTCGACTTCGATCATGATTCTCGCCGGGGCCCGTTCGCGCGCCGTGCGGACCGCCGCCGCAATGCTGCGTTCGGTTCCCGCGGCCCGCCATCCCGCCAGGTGGTTATCCTTGATGAGGACCATATCATCGAGGCCCTGGCGATGATTGTGCCCGCCGCCTGCACGAACGGCGTACTTCTGCAGCGCGCGCCAGCCGGGAAGCGTCTTGCGGGTGTCGTAAATGCCGGCCTTCGTCCCGGCGACCGCGTCGACGTAGCGGCGGGTCAGCGTCGCCACTCCCGAAAGGTGCGTCAGAAAATTCAGGCATGTCCGTTCCCCGATCAGCAGCGACTGCAATCTGCCGGAGATTTCCGCCATGACCTGGGCCGGGCCAATCCGGTCGCCGTCG
>JBLMWR010000413.1:0-2926 GCA_050257335.1 Deltaproteobacteria bacterium
GACTCGGCTCTCGGCTAACCAAACGACCCGAACTGCGGTCGTCCAGACCTGCAAGTAACGCTGCTGCACATCTGGATGCCTTGCGGAACCTCAGTCCGGAGTTACATCGCAACCGGCTCCGCATGGAGGGCCGTCATTGCCGACCGAGCGTCGCGAAGTTATTCTTTGGGATGAAAAACGCCTCCTTCAGCGGCGACGCGCAGCGGAGCGTGTTGGCGAATTCGCGTCGAATTTCGAAGGACTCGGCTGCGCCTCGCTGCTAAACGGGCGATGATACTTTGCTGCGTGATTGAAAGGAGTTGATCATGTCTCGAACGGCTGAACTGCTCGGCGCCGGTGCGAAGGCCCTGCTCGAGCATCGCTGCCAGACGATTTCCCGCGAATCGCTGCATCTCCCCGGGCCCGACTTCGTCGATCGCATCTTTGCCCCCAGCGACCGGAACGTGCGTGTGCTGGCGAACCTGCAGCGGCTGTTCGACAGCGGCCGGCTTTCCGGGACGGGATATCTTTCGATTCTCCCGGTCGATCAGGGAATCGAACATTCGGCCGGCGCTTCCTTCGCCAAAAACCCCGCCTATTTCGATCCCGAGAACATCGTCAAGCTCGCCGTCGAAGGGGGTTGCAATGGTGTGGCCTCGACGTTCGGGGTTCTGGGGGCCGTCGCCCGCCGCTACGCACACAAGATTCCCTTCATCGTCAAAGTCAACCACAACGAGCTGCTCACGTATCCCAACAAGCACGACCAGATTCTGTTCGGCAACGTCGAACGGGCTTTTGAAATGGGGGCGGTGGCGATCGGCGCGACGATTTATTTTGGTTCCGAGGAATCGGCCCGGCAGATTGTCGAAATCGCCGAGGTCTTCGACAAAGCCCACGAACTGGGGATGGCGACCATCCTGTGGTGCTACCTGAGAAACCCGAAATTCACGACCCCTGAGAAAGATTACCACGTCTCCGCCGACCTGACCGGCCAGGCCAATCATCTGGGGGTGACGATTCAGGCCGACATCATCAAGCAGAAGCTTCCGGAGAACAACGGCGGCTACAACGCGCTCAAGTTCGGAAAAACCTCTCCTCTGGTGTATGAAAAACTGACGACCGACAACCCGATCGACCTGTGCCGCTATCAGGTCGCCAACTGTTACATGGGGCGGATTGGCCTCATCAATTCGGGGGGCGCCTCTTCCGGCGAATCGGACCTGGCCGAAGCGGTGAAGACGGCCGTGATCAACAAGCGCGCCGGCGGCATGGGCCTCATCAGTGGGCGAAAGGCGTTCCAGCGGCCTCTCGCGGATGGCGTCAAGCTGCTCAATGCGATTCAGGACGTGTACCTGGATCCGCAGGTGACGGTCGCGTGAAGGCTCGAGGAGCATCGCGCCTCCACCGTTTCGCGGTGAGGCGCAGCCAACCGCAGCAGGGGAGAAGGCCCTTGAGAACTCTGCTAGCGCCCGCTTCCTGACATCATCAAATTCACTGCGGAAGCAGCGATCGTCGAAAGCGCCGGAACCAGATAAGTGAGCGCCCAGGCGAGGACGATCAGACCCGTTACGCGGCATGCCAGTGCCGCAATTTCGTGTTGCCGCATGGCGGAAGCTCCTTGGCTCAATCTCAATCGACGAATTTGATTTCGTTGATGGCAGCAGAAGCCGGATTGCGAAGTCTTGTTGTTCGAATGCGAAGCTGATATCAGTCGGAAAAGTGCAAATTGTAATTTAAAGAAAGCGCCACGCGGACCTGCGGGACGCGCCCCGTGGGCTTGTGCAATTGCGTCTCAGCCACTCAACTTGAAACAGGTTCGCTGCGATGCCGATTGCGACGCCGAAACAGTATGCTGCAATGCTCGATGCCGCCCAGGCGGGCGGGTACGCCTATGCAGGGATCAACGTCTCGTCCCTGGTGACGCTCAACGGGGCCCTCAAGGGATTCGCCGACAAGAAGACCGACGGAATCGTGCAGCTTTCGACCGGGGCCGGCGAGTTCGCCTCGGGATTGAACGTCAAGGACATGGTGCTGGGGACGATCGTCCTGGCCGAGGCGGCGCATCGGCTGGCGGCGAAATACGAGGTGCTGATCGCCCTGCACACCGATCACTGCCAGCCGAAGAAGGTCGATTCGTTTCTGCGGCCGCTGATTGCCGAGACGGCCCGCCGCCGGGCAGCCGGCCTCGCAAATCTCTTCCAGTCGCACATGCTCGACGCCAGCGAACTGCCGCTGGCGGAAAACATGAAGCTCTCGAAAGAGCTGCTCAGGGAGTGCGCGAAGAACGAGATCATCCTGGAAGTCGAGGCGGGAGTCGTCGGGGGCGAGGAAGACGGTGTCGATCATTCTCACCAGCCCCGCGAGAAGCTGTACACCTCCCCGGAGGACATGCTGGCCGTCCGCGAGGCGCTCAGCGGCCTGGGGCGGTACATGTTCGCGGCGACGTTCGGCAACGTGCACGGGCATTACAAGCCGGGGGCGGTCAAGCTGCGGCCCGACATCCTCAAGCGCGGGCAGGAGGCGGTGATCGCCAGATACGGCGAAGATGCCGAGTTCGACTTGGTGTTTCACGGCGGATCGGGGACCCCGGTCGAAGAGATTCGCGAGACGCTGGGGTACGGCGTGGTCAAGATGAACATCGACACCGACACGCAGTACGCCTTCACCCGCGCCGTCGCCGATCATATCTTCAAAAACTACATGGGGGTTCTGAAGATCGACGGCGAAATTGGCGACAAGAAGCTGTACGACCCGCGGAGCTATCTGAAGGCGGCGGAAAAAAGCGTCGCCGAGCGGCTCGGTCAGGCCTGCGACGATCTTCTGTCGAGCGGCAAGACTCTGTTCGGGAAGTTGTGAGCGCTGATTGTATTCGTTTCGCTCCGCGAGACGAGGTCTGTGGTTTCCACGCGTGATCAGCTTCCGAGCGCTAGTTCAACACCACCGCGCC
>JBLMWR010000414.1:0-11310 GCA_050257335.1 Deltaproteobacteria bacterium
TTCTGCGCTTCGTCGGACACGAGGTGATCGGCGACAATCACATCGGCGACTGGGGAACGCAGTTTGGAATGATCATCTGCGGCTACAAGCATTTCCTGGACCGGGCGGCGTACGAAAAGAACCCGGTCGCCGAACTGGCCCGGCTGTACCGGCTCGTCAACCAGCTCGCCGACTATCACGAGGCAGCGGCGGATCTGCCCGGGCTGAAGCAGACGCTCGCCGAGCGGCAGGCCGCGCGCCAGGCGGGCGAGGCGGCGCCGCCGCCTGCCGAAAAGAAGGACCAGGAAGCGCGGAAGAAGGCCCTCAGGCAGCTCCTCGGCGAGATCGAGGAATTGAAGGCGTCGGTCGCTTCCGCCGAGGCGAAGCAAAAGGCCGTCGAGACGTCTCCCGCCCTGAAAGCCCTCGCCGACGCGCATCCCGCCATCGCCGCCGCGGCGCGCGAAGAGACGGCCAAACTGCACGCCGGAGATGCAGAGAACCTGGCGCTGTGGAAGCAGTTCATGCCCGAGTGTCTGACGGCGATCGACGCCATGTACCGGCGGCTCGGCGTGCGGTTCGATCTGACGCTGGGCGAGAGCTATTACCAGCCCTTCCTGGCGGAAACGGTCGAGAGCCTGCTCGAGCGGAAACTGGCGGTGATCAGCGACGGGGCGGTGTGCGTATTCATGCCCGGCGTCGAGGCTCCGTTTATTGTCCGCAAGAGCGACGGCGCCTTCACCTACGCCACGACCGATCTGGCGACGATCCGCTACCGGGCCGAGAAGCTCGCGGCCGACGCCATGTTGTACGTCGTCGATGCGCGGCAGAGCGACCACTTCAAGCTGCTCTTCGAGACGGCCCGCCGCTGGGGGTATGACAGAATTGATTTCCGGCACGTCAGTTTCGGAACGATCCTCGACGAGAAGAAGCAGCCGTACAAGACCCGCTCGGGAGACACGGTCGGTCTCGAATCGCTGCTGGACGAGTCGGTCGTCGAGGCGCGAAAGATCGTTGATGCCGGCGACGACGCCAAACCCGAAGGCCCCGAGCTCGACGACGCGGCCCGGGCGCGGATCGCCGAGGCCGTCGGGATCGGGGCCATCAAGTACGCCGACCTGTGCCAGAACCGCGAGAGCGATTACGTCTTCAGTTGGGCCAAGATGCTGGCGACGAAGGGGGACACGGCGACGTACATGCAATACGCCTTCGCGCGGGTCTGCGGGATTTTTCGCAAGGGAAACATCGACCGCGAAACGGTGCGGAACGCCGCGGGCGTTATCGCGATCGGGGCACCGGCCGAGCGGGCCCTGGCGCTGCAATTGGCGCGGTTCGGCGAGGCGCTGGAGGAGGCCGCCGCCGAGTGCCGGCCGAATTTTCTGACCCAGTACCTGTTCCAGACGGCCAACTGCTTCAGCACGTTTTTCGATCAGTGCCCGGTGCTGAAGGCCGAGAGCGAGGCCTTGCGCAGCAGCCGGCTGCTGCTGTCGGATCTGACCGCCCGTGTGCTTTCGCAGGGCCTGGAGCTGCTGGGAATTCAGACGATCGAGAAGATGTAAGGACGGAAGGGTCGAAGCGGCCTCGCCCCCCCTTGCGAAGGGGGGGGAGAGGTCGTCTGGCCGCTCGCGTGCAAAGTCCGTTCGAACCCTTCGACCCCACTTTACCGATCGGCCGCGGTCGGCAGGCGGCCGAAGATCATCCGCCCGGCACTCGATTGCAGGACGCTCTTGACAACCACGTCGGCCTCTTTCCCGATCATCGAGCCGCCGTCTTCGCAAACGACCATCGTGCCGTCGTCGAGATAGCCGACTCCCTGTCCCGGGCCCTCGCCCGGCTTGATGATCTTGATCGACAGCCGTTCGCCGGGGAGATAGCGGGGCTTGAGCGAATTGGCCAGGTCATTGAGGTTGATGACGTCGACACCCTGGACGCTGGCGACCTTGTTGAGATTGAAGTCGTTGGTGACGACGCACCCCCCGAGCTTCTTGGCCAGGTCGACGAGCCGCTGATCGACCGTCATTCCCCTGGCCTCGTCCTGCTTGACTTCGTGCAGCTTGACCTCGATGTGCGGGTTCGACTGCAGCTTTCCGAGGACGTCGAGCCCCCGCCGGCCGCGGTTGCGGCGCAGCTTGTCGTTGCTGTCGGCGATGTCCTGCAGTTCCTGCAGCACGAACGATGGGACGACAAGCGGGGCGTTGATGATTTTGGTTTCAATCACGTCGGCGATGCGGCCGTCGATGATGGCGCTCGTATCGAGGACGTAGGGGCGTCCCCCCCGCACCTCCTTGGCAAACTCGATGTAGGGGATGATGAACCGGAATTTGTCCTTCGTCTGCAGGAGCATCGTCACGCACAGGTACGGGAACACCAGGTTGAAGATCATCAGCGTCACCCCCTTGAACTCCGGGGTGATCATCGGCTGCAGTGCCTGGTATGTCAGGTAACTCAGCAGAAAGCCGATCAGCAGGCCGAAATAGACCGCCGAAATGACCTCGATCCGTTTCCGCGGAAAGAGAATGTCGACGAAGATCACCGACTGCGTCAGCAAAAGCAGGATGACGAACGACAGAAACGGGTGCGGCTCGAGAAGGACCCGGGGTTGGGGGTCGGTGCTGACATAAGCGGCGATCGCGCCGGCGCACACGACCGCGTAGACGATGCGGATGATGATTAAGAGCATGATTTACTGCCCATTGTTCTGTTTTCCCGCCGCCGAGGCAAGCCCCGTGCGCGCCATTTCGCCGTTCAATCTTCCGTTTTCGTGATTAATTCATACAACGCGGCGAGCGACTGGGGTATGACGCTGACATTCCCCAGCACCGGCATGAAATTTGTGTCTCCGTTCCACCTCGGGACGAGGTGCCAGTGCAGATGCCCGGGGAGTCCCGCGCCGGCGATCTTGCCGAGATTCACGCCGATATTGAATCCTTCCGCCGACATCTTCCGCCGGAGGAGACCCGTCATCGTCTGCAGGACATGCATTCCCTCCAGCAGCTCTTCGTCGTCGAGGTCCTCCAGGTTCGCCTTATGCGCCAGCGGTGCCACCAGCAGGTGCCCGTTGTTGTAAGGAAACCGGTTGAGCACCGTCAGCGTCCGCTTGCCGCGGGCGATGACGAGGTTCTCGCGGTCGGCCTGGGACTCGGCCGCATAGCGGCACAGAAAGCAGCCGTCCGGCTTGGGTTCCTTCGTAGTGACGATGTACGACAGCCGCCACGGAGCCCACAGTTGGTCGGTTGACACGGGCAAATCCTGTTCAATCACCGGCTGTACCATGCCGCCAGCTTCGCAATATCGTCCACCAGCGCCAAAAGCCGCACCCGGCCCCGGAAGTTCCGCTGCCCGAAGGCCGGAGAATAGCCGTGATGGTGGTCGGCGATGGTCAATGCCTTGGCGACATCTTCAGTCGCGAGCTGCGCCTGTCCCCGGCCCGCAGCCAGCCAGCGGGCGATCCAGAGAACCGCCGGAACCACCAGGGCGAGGCTCTGAAACCCCTCCACCAGTGGCACATTATAATACGCCGCTCCGCAGAAATGCATCCCCTTGAGCTTGATCCGCAGGTAGCGAGTCAGCATTTCGTCGCTTTCGGCAGAGAGTGGCCCGAACCCGCGCTCCAGATCCGAAAACTGAACTTTTGCGAATTCGTCCTGAATCCGGGGGATCGGCCCTCGACCGCGCGCAAACAGGACCGCCGCCAGAAACAGCCGCCAGCGATGCAGCCACCCCGCCTGCCGCTCGGCGAACGTGTCCCGCCGCGCGTACTGCGCGCACAACAGGCGGAACTGCAGCCGGCCGGCCCGGCTCGGTTCGGAGACCGCGGCGAGGTCCTCGGGGACCTCGGTGGCGGTGGCTTCGGAAATGATGTCCAGGAATTCGTCGAGCCGCGCCCCGCGAATCTTCTCGAATCGCGATTGACCCACCAGCTCGACGAGCTTCAGCCCTCGCAGCAGGCGGTGGATGACCGTCCCCGCTTCTTCGGCGATCAGTTCGTCGAGCCGGTCGATGATCTTCAACGTATCCGGCCAGTCGAGCCGCAGGCCGGGGTAGATTTCGGGAGGGAGCGTCCGTTCTGCCCCTGCAGGGACGACGAGCTTTTCCAGCGCCTTCAGGTCCCCCTCCTGCTCAGCGACGCTCCGCCCGCGATTGGCCGCCACCGACGGGCAACTGAAGCGCAGGCTGACGGCGATCTTCTTGCCCGCCGGATGAAAGGCGTAAGGATAAACCCGACAGGCGAGCGGCTTGGCCTCCTCGCCGAACATACCATGAATCCGGCACAGCCCCCGCTCGTCGAGAAAGACGCAGGCCCCGTCGGGTTGATGCGCCAGGCGATACTTCTTCGACCACGGGAAAATTCCCACGCGTTCAAAGAGCGGCTGCCCGGCGCGGATGCCGTCTGAGGCGGTCCAGTTCTGCTCGACGATCCGCCGGTGCTCCTGGTCGGTGATGTCAATGGCATGCTGCCGGCAGCAGCCGGCACAGTTGTGGCAGCTCCAGTTCTGGATCGTCGGCAGTTCGAGCGGCAGGGGCATCGGGGAGGAATGACGAATTTCTAATGGCGAATGGCTATGGAAAGTGTAGCAGACCTGGTCGAAGGAGCGCATCGCCCATTGCTGCAAGTACTGCGCGATCCGAAAAAAAAACTCCCCGCAGTGGCGAAAAGAACGCCCGAATTCTCGAAGTCAAGCTTAAACCGATGCATCCGGGGCAGACCGGTTTCGACGCCCATCCTGCAGAACGTCTTGCAGCAGGGCCTCCAGCAGCCCGGCTCCGGCAGTGATTTGCGTCCCGATCTCGACTGCCCACAACGGATGCTCGCTGAATCGTTCCAGGCCGATCTTCACTAGATCCTTTTGTGTGCACACCACGGCATCGACTGACAACGCACCGGACCAGCGTTCCAGATCTCGAACATCAGTTCGAGTGTAATTGTGGTGATCAGGGAAGCATCGGAAGTCGGCGACCTTCCAGCCGATCTTCTCGAGACCGGCGCGGAACGCCGCCGGGTTGCCAATGCCGCAGAAGGCGGCGACGGACCGACCGCAGAGCGATTCGATCGCGGCGGTTTTCCCCGTGCTGCCGATCAGACGTACGGGGCGAAACGTCGCCTCGGCGATCCCGCAATCGGGATGAATGCTCGCGACCTGTCGGCGGATCTCCTCGACAACTTCTCGTGCAACCTGATCGACGCGAGTAATGACGACCAGATCGGCGCGCTTCAATGACGTCACCGGCTCTCGCAACAGGCCCCGCGGCAGCAGATGGCCGAAGCCCCAGGGATTGGTGGCGTCGATGAGGACGATGTCGAGGTCGCGCGCCAGACGGCGATGCTGAAAGCCGTCGTCCAGGATGATGAGCTGGCTGCCGAGCTCTTCCTGCGCGACACGGGCTGCGGCTACCCGGTCGGGATTCTGCAGGTGGGGGACGTCGGGGCAGAGCTGATCGAGAACGAGGGCTTCGTCGTTGGCCCCTTCCTGGTCGGCTCGATAACCGCGGCTGATGAAACAGACGCGGATGCCGCGCTCGCGAAACCAGCGGGCGACAAAGGCGGCAAACGGAGTCTTGCCGGTCCCGCCGGTCGTCAGGTTGCCCAGGCTGACGACGGGCAGCGCCGCACGTTCGCTTTTCTTCCAGCCACGGTCATACGCCCCGTTCCTGACGCGGATGCCGAGGCCGTAGAATAGCGCGGCGATGCGCAGCGCCACGCGCGCGAGCGCCGGTGCGAGGCCGTGTTTCTGTCCGGCGAGAAGATCGTAAATTTCGGGGCTCATCAAGGAATTGCAGAGGCGTGGCCAAAGAGAGTGCACCACGAAAGGACCGGCGATTCGGTGGACAAGAGTAATTGATCCAGGTTGATGAGCGAAGAGCAGTGTCCCCGTTATTCAAAGCCTCGGCAGGGCATTCCTCCGAAGGAGGAGCCGTGTCGCTGGCATTCGTAAACGGCGGTGCCATGCAGGCGGCGACTGGCGACCCCCTTTGGGCCGCTGCTGGAACGGTGCTCGGTGTACTTGACGGCGTACTCGGCGGACTTGCGATTCTCGTGCTCCCGTCGCATCGAATCGAGCCGTCACCCATGGAACCGTCGCGCCGAAATCGCGCGCTGACGGTGATTTGCTTGACTCTGGCCGGGGCGGCCCTTGGGTTAAAGATTGGACAGATGATTGTCGGCCCGAATGGAATGTGGGCGTGCATGGCCGTCAACGGGCTCGTCGGCGCATTCATTGCCGTTGAGATCCTGCATCGAATCAGGAAGCTTGAGGACGGTGTGCCGCGCGCCAAAAATCGGCCGGATCAGCCATCTCTGTGATGGTTGTGATATCTGCTCGATCGCAGCCCGCCCTGTCGGCGTGGGCCGCATTCGACTCCGCGTGGGGCCGCGGGAGATCAACAAACGACTTGACCCGACCCTCCCTGCCCCGCCCTTGCTAAGGGGGGGAGACGCGCGCCGCTGCGCGGCGAATCCACCAGTGCCAGGCGGTGTATGCGACGCACCCGGAAATCAAAACGCCGAGCGCGATCAAGAGAACCGTCTTTTCGGCGGTCGCAAAGACGAAGATCCAGCCGACGAGAGCCACCAGGCTCGGAAGCGGATAGAGCCACATCCGAAACGGGAGCGCAATCTCAGGATGCGTCGTCCGTACGAGGTGCAGGCCGGCGATCTGGGCGATGAACTGCACGAGGACCCGGACGATCACGGCGGCCTGGATGACGACATCGAACGGAAAGTAGCAGAACACGGAGGTGAGCAGCCCCAGCGAAACAAGCGAGACGATCGGATAGCGGTGCACGGGGTGCACAACGGCGAAAATCCGGAAGAAGCCGCCGTTACGCGCCGCGGCGTAGGGGATCCGCGAGTACCCCAGCGTGATGGCGAACATGCACGCGGCGACGGTCCACAGAATGAGCCACGTGAACAGCTCGGCCGTCCGGCGACCGTAGAGAATCTCGATGAACTCCGAGGCGACGAATTCGGATTGCATCGCCTTCTCCCACGGCACGACGCCGATGATCGCCAGGTTCATCGTCAGATAGATGGCCGCAACGACGATCACCGAAATCATCACCGCCCGCGGGATCGTCTTCCCGGGGTCGATCACCTCGTCTCCCAGGTGGCAGACATTGTAATAACCGAGGTAGTCGTAAATGGCGATGGTCATGGAGGCGCCCAGTCCGCCGAAGAACGCTCGCGGGTGATCGAGGCCAAAGGCATCTTCGGGAAAGGTCAGCAGCCCGCGGTCGAAATGCGCGGCGCCGGCGACAATGACGGTCAGCACCGTGATCAGCGTTCCCACGCAAAAAACAATTCCCAGCCAGCCGAGCGAACGGATGTGCCGGCACAGAATCAGGGTGACGGTGATCGCTCCAGCCGCCGCCAGCGTGCCCGTCGTGCCGGGGACGTGCCATTCCGCCAGAGTTTCCTCGATTCGCGGGAAGGGGTACTTCAGGTACCTCACCGCGCCGATGTAGCCCGAGGCCATCTCCAGCGTGCCGCTCACCAGGAATTGCCAGATGAAGAGGAACGGCACGATCCTTCCGAAGCGGAATCGGCCGTAAATCTCGGAGAGGAAGTGATACGAACCGCCGCTGCCGGGCAGAGCCGCCCCGAGCTCGCTCCAGACGAGCCCGTCACAGATGACCAGCAGTGCGGCAATGAGCCAGGCGATCAGCGCCTGCGGGCCGTGCATCGCCGCCAGAAAGCCGGGAATCGTGATGAACGGCCCGATTCCCACCATGTTCGCGATGTTGAGCGCCGTGGCCTGGACGACCCCCAGGCCGCGGTGGAGCGTGGGCGGCGAGTCGGTGCTGGAGGGGGAACTCACCGCGATCGCCTGTCGAACGAGGGCGTCTCCCCCTTCAAAAAAGCAGCAGGCACGCTCCGCGTGCCGAAGCCGCTCTTGGGGGTTGAATGGCGGATCGAGCCCCCCGTGGGCTGCAGGGCCTGAAGCGCGGCGAACGGCACGCGGCGCGTGCCTGCTACTTTCACGCAAACCGGCCGGGCGCGCTGCCGTTGCTTCAATCGTCTGGAAGCGCGCCGCTCTCTGCCCGACGAGCGGTCGGGGGGGTCGCGCCACATGGTTTGCCGGCTTCGCATTTGACGTTTGCGCCTGAGGCAGGATTTCGTTCACACGGATCCCGCAATTGCTGTCTTTGGACAATTCCACCAGACCCGCGCTGCCCCCGTTGCGAAGGGGGGGGAGAATACGTTGTGGCCAGCGCCCTTTTTCAGGCGGGTTCTTTCCTTAGAACAGCGGCTTGCGGCCGAGTTTGCGGCGGGTGACGGCCCACTGGCCGGCGTGCATCAGCAGATGGCTCCCCTGCATGCTGAACAGGTCCCCGATCGTTTTCAGAAAACCGCGGAATTTTTCCGGCGCGGGCTTATCAAGGTCGGCATCGGTCAGCTTGTCGAGCGCCTTGAGCGTGGCGGCGTGCTGCTCCTCGGCGACGTTCATGTACACCGACTTGGGATGAAACGCGCCCGCTGAGTCGAGCTTCGAGGTTTCGGGGGTGTATTTTTCGGCGAACCCGGCCGGGAGCGCGGGCATCGAGCCGGGACAGGCCGTCTCGACCATGTCGTAGGCCGACGACAGAACGTGCCCGAGTTGCCAGGCCGTGTGATTGACGCCGGGGACGGGGCGGACGAGGAGTTCGGCATCCGTCAGGTCACCAAGGTACCCCTGGGCGATCTGGTAGGCGGTATCAATGTTGATGCGAATGGCTTGACGGGCGTTCATCGGCGGCTCCTTACTGCATGAGAAAAGCGACCCGCGTTGGAATCATTTCTTCCCGATGGGGATCGATTGTATTTCAAACTCGATGGGAACATCAACGATGAGAGTCGGCGCGACGTACACGAAAGTGTAATCGGCGATGGTGCCGGGAAGGTCGACAAAGTGGTATTCGATTCCCGCACCGCCGTTCCCGGCCCCGCTCGTTTCGCTTCCGCCGTTGAGGTTCACCCGTTTTCCCGCGCGATCTTCGAGAAACACCTCGTTGTGCAGGAGCCAGCGGTGGTGCGATTCAAACGCCGGTCCGCCGGCGTCGTACGCGACAGTGACCTGAATGTGCGCCTTCTGCCTGCCGGCGGACGCTCGCTCCACGCGCACGCGGTTGAGCGTCACGGTGACGCCGCCGCGCCGGCGTGCCACATTGCCGACACGCGCGTCCAGCGCCTTTTCCAGCTCGGTGAAGCGGATGATTTCGTGCCCGGCCGCGGTCATGCACCGCAGCCTGCCTTTCACATCGAGAGCCGACGCGGCGGCGGTTGCCGGAATCAGATAGTCCAACTGGATCCGGGACAGCCCCCCTCCTTCTGCCAGCGCCAGCTCATAAGCGGCCTCGGGGTTGAAGGCCTTCAGTTCCAGCCGTTCCGCCGTGCGGGCGGTCGCGTCGCGCATCGCGAACTGCAGAAACAACGGCCGCAGCCGCGGCTCGGGCATCAAGAGCAGCGTCACCCGCGCCAGGTCATCCACCGGCCGCGCGTTCCCGTCTTTGCGCCGCGGAGCGGCCCGGCGGATTCGGTCTGCCGGCAACGCCGTCACGCGAAACGCCCGAACATAGCAAGCCGCGGTTTCGAGCGGCCGGACGTCGCGCTGCGGCGGCAGGAGCTTGAGCCCCCGCAGGCTGGTGTCGAACTCGTAGTGCACCTTGAGACGCGCGGCCAGATCGTCCAGCGCCTGCCAGAATCGGACATCCTGGAAATCCAAATCAACGGGTTCTTGCAGCAGGCGCTCGCCGAGCTGACCGCCGTCGAGCCGGTTATCCGTCTGCCGCGTGATCTCGGCGATGGTCTCGGCGAGGGATTTACTGCCGGCGAGGGTCACTTTCGACGGCAGCACCGACTCGCGGGCCTGAGTCTGTTCGAGCTCGACGCGAATCCGGCGAACCGCCTCGCGGACCGAAACGGTGGGAAGCAATTCGGGAGCCGGCAGCAGCGGCAGGATTTTCGGTCCCAGCTCGATGACCCGCTTTTCGGCCGCCATCCGCTGGGCGCGGGTTTCGCCGGCAAGGTCCGCCAGAAGCCGGCGGACTTCGTGTTCGAGATCCGACGATTTTTCGGCCGGCTCGTCCGCTACGACCGGCGCATCCGGCCAGCCGGGCGCAAAGAACGCTCCAGCCGCCAGAAACGCCAGCCACCAGCGCAGATTGCGCATGACCGCTCCCGGGAAAAATCGCCGAACCCCGCCCGGCACATCTCCCAGTGTACGCCTTTTTCGACCTATATTTCAAATGCCGCAGGTACGCGCGGCATGGGCTTCCAAGCCCGTACGTCGCTCTCGATCTGGCGAACAGCTTGAATGGCCTGCTGTTCAATCCCCCATGAGCGATCGTCAGGGACGGACGGGCTCGGAAGCCCATCCTGCGGCGGGTTTCGCCCACCATCTAAAAGGATCCGCGCACGGTGAGCGCATGACACAATACAAGACGCCACGATTCCCCGCTGACGGAGTCAACCCGTGTCCGCAATCCGAATTCTTCTGTCGCTGGCCCTGGTCATCGCTGCCGGCGGTGCGCTACAGGCCGCTTCGCCGCCGTTGATCGAAGTCGAAGTCGCCAGAGAGAAGCTCCAGGGAAAGGTCGCCGCGCACGGCGATTCGTTTTTCTGGCTCATGGGCCAGGATGGGCGGCTGCGGCCGGTGATGAACGACCAGATCCAGCAATTCCGCCAGGCGGCCCCGCAGTTCAGCAGTTGGCCGACAACGGTCCTCCGCGACCAGTTGCGCCGTGAACTCGGCAAATCGTTTGACGTCGTCGGTACCCGGCATTACACGGTTTGCGCCGTCGGAGACCGGAACGCCCGCATGTACGCCGAAACGTTTGAGGACCTGTTCCATTCGTTCCAGGCGTATTTCTCGGTCCGAGGATTCAGGATCAACGAGCCGGAGTTTCCGCTCGTCGCGGTCGTCTTTCCCGATTTCGAATCGTTCGCGCGATATGCACAGGCCGAGAAAGTCTCGGTCTCCAAGTTGATGAAGGGCTACTACCTCACGACATCCAATCGGATCGCGCTGTACGAAGACGTGGCTGCCGCCGCCGCGCCGCGACCCGCGCCGGGTCGGCCGTCCGACCCATCCGAACGGTGGGGCCTGGGACGTGGCGGACCCCTCCTGTTCCGCTCGCCGTCCGATTTCGAAGGCCAGGCGTGGTGCGCGGTCGAAGCCACGCTCAAGGACACCATGATCCACGAAGCGACGCACCAGGCAGCGTTCAACACCGGACTGCACTCCCGGATCGGCGAGAGCCCGAAGTGGGTCATCGAAGGGCTGGCGACCGTGTTCGAAGCCCCGGGGATCAGAAACTCGTCGGCCAGCGCCGGCGTCAAAACACGGATCAACCACGACC
>JBLMWR010000415.1:0-4459 GCA_050257335.1 Deltaproteobacteria bacterium
CTCGCCCGGCTGCTGGCTGACAACGCCGGACTCGTTTCCCGGCACCAGTCCCCTTTCATCCGCAATCGCTGCGGGTATTATCTGCGGGGCGTGCTGGACGACAACCGGCTGCGGCTGGCGCAGATGCTGGTGGGATCGGAAGGGACGCTGGGGCTGATCACGGCCGCGACGCTGCATACGGCGCCCCTCCCCGCGCACCGCGGGGTCGTGCTGCTGCTGTTCGGCAAGATGGAGGCGGCAATCCGCGCGGTGCAGGCGATTTCGCAGCAACAGCCGAGCGCATGCGACCTGCTCGATCGCCGGCTCCTGACCCTGGCGCGGGAGGCCGACGCACGCTTCCGTGAGCTGATCCCTCCGCAGGCCGAGGCGGCGCTGATCGTCGAACAGACGGGGTTTACCCCGCCGCAGATCGGCAATCGAATTCGGATGGTCGTGGAATGCGCGTCGGCGCTGCCCGAGGCGGGGGTGGTGGCGCACGAAGCGTACACGCACGAAGAAGTCGATTTTCTGTGGTCGCTTCCTGAGAAAGTGGTGCCGCTGCTGGCCCGCCTGCAGGGGGCCATCCGGCCCCTGCCCTTCGTCGAGGACGTAGCCGTCCCCCCGGAGGTCCTGCACGATTTTCTGGTGCGGGCGCAGAACGTTTTCCAGAAGCACAAGGTGACGGCCTCGGTCTACGCGCACGCCGCAGCCGGCCAGGTGCACCTGCGCCCCTTTCTGCCGCCTCCTACCCCCGAGACCGCCGAGCAGCTCGAGTCGATCGCCCGCGATTTGTACAGCGTGGTCTTCCAGTGCGGGGGGACGATCAGCGGAGAACACGGAACCGGGCTGTCGCGCTCGGCCTTCGTCCGCGAGCAGTATGGCCCGCTCTACGACGTCTTCGTGCAGATCAAGCAGCTTTTCGATCCACACAACCTTTTCAATCCCGGCAAGGTCCTCAATGACGATCCGCATTTGACGATTCGGAACCTGCGTCCGTCGCCCGCGCCGCTCCCGGACGGCGAACCGCCGGCGGCCGGCCGGGAGCCACAGACCGTCGAGCTGCAACTGCGCTGGAAGCGCAACGAGTTGTGGCAGGCGGCCTCGCGCTGCAACGGCTGCGGGCACTGCCGGACGCAGGCCGCTCCCGCCCGGATGTGTCCGGTCTTTCGCATCGACCCGACCGAAGAGGCCAGCCCGCGGGCGAAGGCCAACCTGATGCGGCAGCTCATGGGGGGGCAGCTTCCGCTTGAGTCCCTGGCAACCCCGGAATTCAAGCGCGTCGCCAACCTGTGCTTTAACTGCAAGCAGTGCCAGCTTGAATGCCCGTCGAACGTGAACATCCCGCAGATGATGATCGAAGCCAAAGCGGCGTACGTCGCCGAGCACGGGCTTCCCCGGGCCGACTGGGTCCTCTCGCGCGCGCACTCGTTCGAGGGCACGGGGAGCCTGGCGGCGATCGCCGTCAACTGGCTCCTGGCCAGCCCGGTCTCGCGCTGGATTCTCGAAAAGCTGACGGGGATCTCGCGGCACCGCAAGCTCCCCAGGTTCGCCAGGCGCCCCTTCCTGCGGGAAGCCAAACGCGATGTCCTGGCCCGTCCGGCGCTCGCCGGCGGCACGAAACCCATCGTCTATTTCGTCGATCATTTTGCGAACTATCACGACCCCGAACTGGCGCGGGCGTTCGTGGCCATCCTGCGGCACAACCGGATCTCCGTTCACGTTCCGCCGGGACAGCTCTCATCGGGGATGGCGATGATTTCGGCCGGCGATCTGGAACCGGCCCGCGAGATCGCCCGCGAGAACCTTCGCGAACTGGCGGACCTCGCCCGCGAAGGCTGTCCGATCGTCTGCACCGAACCGGCGGCGGCGCTGTGCCTGAAGAATGAATACCCAATGCTGCTCGATCACCCCGACGTTGAGGTCGTCGCCTCGCGAGTGATCGAAGCCGGCGATTACCTTGCGCAACTCCACGTGCAGGGCCGACTGCGGACCGATTTTCAACCGCTCGATTACGCCGTCGGATACCACACCCCCTGTCACCTCAAAGCGCTGGGGGCGGGAACGCCGCTCGCGAATCTCCTGCGTTTGATTCCCCGTCTGGAGGTGCATACAATCGAAGAAGGCTGCTCGGGAATGGCGGGGGCCTGGGGCCTGACGCGCCAGAATTTCCGCGATTCGATCCGCGTCGGCTGGGGATTGATCTCGCGGATGCGGGCCGGCGATCTGGTCGCCGGTGTCACCGAATGCAGCAGTTGCAGGATGCAGATGGAACAGGGGACGCAGACTCCCACGCTGCATCCGATCAAATTACTCGCTCTCTCCTACGGGCTGATGCCCGAGATTCGCCGGCGGCTGAAACCGTCTCGCAACAAACTGGTTCTGCCGTAACGAGGTCCGGTGAGCAAGGGGACTGGTTCGAATGGAACGGCGATAACCATGCCACTGACTGCAGAATTGAGCGCCGGGTTACGCGGATACGCGCGGATGTGCAGATTGACCCGGCTGGTGCTTATCCGCGCGTATCCGCGAAATCCGCGATTTGTCAGACCGCTCACGGGTTCGTGTGAGATATGAAGGTTACAGTTCAGCTCTTTGCCCGGGCGCGGGACCTTGCGGGGGCAGGCCGCGTCGAACTCGACGTTCCCGCCACCGCCAGCGTCGCGGACCTCAAGCAGTCGCTGGTTCAGCGGTTTCCGCAGGTATCGCCGCTGGTTCCCAATCTGCTGGTGGCCGTCGGGACGGATTACGCCGACGATCGGACGATTCTGAAGCCTGATGTCGAGGTGTCGTGTTTTCCGCCGGTAAGCGGAGGGTAAGAGATGCCCGGCTGCAAGTATCCGCTGAACGGGTCGGATGTGATTCTCTCATGATTCAACTGACGTACGAAACGATCGATTTCGCTTCGCTGACCGAATCGGTGCGCTCGCACGCGGCCGGCGCGGTGGTCCTGTTTCTGGGAACCGTTCGCGAAATGACGAACGGCCGGCAGACGGTCGCGCTCGACTACGAAGCGTTCCCGGAGATGGCCAAAGTCAAGTTCGAAGAGCTGATCGCCGAGGCGCGCGGGAAATGGCCGATCGTAAATGCGGCAATCGTCCATCGCCTGGGGCGGCTGGAACTGGGGGATGTCAGCGTCGCCGTCGCCGTCAGCACCCCCCATCGCCAGCAGGCCTTCGAAGCCGGACAATACCTGATCGACCGCCTCAAAAACGTCGTCCCCATCTGGAAAAAGGAAAACTGGGCCGACGGAACCGCCGAATGGGTGCACCCCGGCGCTGAAAAAACCGGAACCAATCCCAGCGGATGCAACCGGACGATTGATCCGACAAGAGCTCAGGCTCAAGCCTGAACTCCAGCATCCGCGGTTTTGAGTACTGAATTTCGGAATTCTTCAGACATCAGGATATCGTCATTAGCCATTCCATGCTCGAGCCTCTGATCGACACCTTCGGCCGCGTGCACACGAACCTGCGGATCAGCGTCACGGATCGCTGCAACATCCGCTGCTTCTACTGCATGCCCGCCGAAAACGTGCAGTTCATGGACCGCCGCGAGCTGCTCTCCTTCGAGGAAATCGAGCGGATCGTGCGGGTCGCGGTGCCCCTCGGTTTGCGTAAGATCCGCCTCACCGGCGGCGAACCCCTTGTCCGCCGGAACCTGCACGTCCTGGTCAGAATGCTCGCCGGGATCGAGGGAATCGAAGACGTCGGCCTGACGACGAACGGTATCCTGCTGGGCGAACAGGCGCAGGAGCTGTTCGATGCGGGCCTGCGGCGCATCAACGTCAGTCTGGACGCCCTCGATCCGCAGAAATTCGAGAAGATCACGCGCCGGCAGGGGTACGAACAGGTTATCGCCGGCATTCAGGCGGCGCAAAAGGTCGGATTCGACCCGGTCAAGGTGAACGCCGTCGCGGTCCGCGGATTGACCGAAGATGAAATCGTCCCTTTCGGGCAGTTCGCCCGCCGGACCGGCGTCGAGATCCGTTTCATCGAATTCATGCCACTCGACGCCGACAATGCCTGGCAGCGCCAAAAGGTGCTTTTCGCTCACGAAATCGTCGAGACGCTCGAACGCGGGATCATGCCGCTGGTTCCCCGGCAGGGGCAGGACCCGCACGCTCCGGCGACCGAATTCATGTTCGCCGACGGCGTGGGCAGGATTGGCTTCATCGCTTCGGTCAGTCGCCCCTTCTGCATGAGCTGCGACCGCTTCCGCATTACGGCGGACGGTAAGCTGCGGAACTGCCTGTTCAGCCTTGATGAAACCGACGTCAAGACGATGCTGCGCGCTGGCGCACCGGACGCAGCGATCGCACAAGCCATCCGCGAGAGCATCGCGGCCAAGAAGGAAGGCCACGAAATCAATACCGCCCGATTCATTCAGCCCGCACGGCCGATGTACTCGATCGGAGGCTGAAAGCAGGCGACGTGCACCGCATTTATCTCGACAACGCCGCGACGAGTTTCCCGAAACCCGA
>JBLMWR010000416.1:0-6283 GCA_050257335.1 Deltaproteobacteria bacterium
GGCCGATAGCCGCACGCTCTTGATCCTGAACTTCATCATCCCTCATTCAAGGAACTTCGCCATGTCCGAGAACTCAACCGTGACGATGTTGCAGAGCCGGTTGGAACAGATCCAACAAGAATTGTCCCGCGAACGCCGCCGCGTCGCGCGGGCGACCCGGCTGACCGCCGTGGTCGGTCTGCTCGCTCTGATTCTTTTGAGCGTGTACTTTTACTACGGCTATCATGAGTTTGCCTACGCCACCGAACCCGAGCATGTGGTGGATGCGGCCGAGGTTGTGATCGATAGCCACTTGCCGGAAGCCCGCCGCAGCCTTGAGTCGCAAATCATCAAGTCGGCCCCGGAATGGGCCGAGGGGCTGAGCAAGCAGGCTCAAAACGCGATCCCGCAAGCGCGACAAAAGCTAACCGATCATTTCGTCGAGGCGGCCGACCAGGCGACGCAGGAATCGCTGATCATGTCGGAGGACAAGTACCGCGGGTTCCTGCGCGACAACCGGCCGATGCTCGAGAAGAAATTCAAGGAGCTGGGCAAGGATCCGAATCTGGCGGAACAGTCGCTGCTCGAACTGCAAGTTCCGTTGGAGGCCAAACTGGGCACTGCCATGAAAGTGGACGCCGCGGCCCTGAGCAAGGACATCGCATCGGTGACGCGGAATTTGAATAACCTGGCCGCCAATAAGAATCTGACGCCCGAGCAACAAGTCGAACGCCGGGTGTGGATGATCGCCCGGCGATTGCAGATGGAGGCCGAGAAATCGCCGGAGAAGTTATTGCCGAAGTAACCTCCCCGTTCTGACCCGCTTGGTTCTGGCCCGGCCTCCCGACCGGGCCAGAGACCTGCTGGCGGTTTTGTCGGTGTAAGATCAATCATCATTCAAGATCGTGCCGACGCCGCGGCTCTTGGTGAAGAGCGAATTGCTGCTGTTGCCGAATAGATCCAGGTAAAACGTCTCGTTCGATTCCTTTTTCCTGTCACCGTTGACGATGATCGTGATTGTCTTCGACGTTTCCCCCGGATTAAAGGTGATCGTGCCCGTCTTGGCGACGTAATCCTTGTCACCCGTCGTCGCGGTGCCATCTGTGGTCTTGTAGGACATGGTCACTGCCTGGTCATACGCGGCCGAGAGCGTAATCGTGAAGGTGAACAGCGTCGTCTTCTTGCCGCTTCCCTCCTTCTTGCTCACGTCGCTGATGCTGATCCGCGGTTCGTCGTCGAGGATCGTGCCGATTCCCTGGCCGTCGGCGATGGTCGCATTCGTCGGGTTGCTCAGGTTGACGAAGAATGTTTCGTTCGGCTCGGCAATGCGGTCGCCGTTCACCAGCACGGTGATGGTCTTGCTGGTCTCGCCGGGGGCGAAAGTCAACGTCCCGGATGTAGATTGATAGTCCCTGCCGGCGGCGGCTGTACCGCCGGAAGTGCTGAAGCTGACTGCAACCGGTTGAGCGAGAGCCGCGGACAGAGTTACGGTGAAGGCGATTGAAGTCGTGCCGCTGTTGCCTTCGCCCGCGGAGGCGTCGCCGATGCTCAACGTCGGCAGTTGGCTGACGCCATTGAGGAGGACCGAAACCGTGTTCCAGCCGAAATTGGCGGTGGCAATGTCAAGGGCGCCGTTGCCGTCGAGATCGGAGACCGCGATGTTGTCCGGAGCGCCGCGAACGCTTCCCTCTGGGGATGGCTCGGGAATGCCGAATTTGCCGTCCCCGTTGCCGTGGAGCAGAATGACATTTCCGGTGAAGGCGCCGCCGGCCACGATGTCGAGCTGGTTGTCGCCATCGAAGTCCGCGAGTTCAACGGCCTGGGCGGATCCGAGGCCGATTGAGTAGGTCGTGCCCGGTGAAAACGTACCATCGCCGTTCCCCAGGTCCGCGCGAATGTAGCTCTCGACCCAGGTGTACTCGTCATAGCCTGTGGAGCCTCCCCACACCTGTTGACTGGCGGCGACCAGGTCGGGCACGCCGTCGCCGTTGACGTCCCCCACGGCCTGGGCGACGACCTCGGCTGGCAAGCCGCCTACCGTGAAGGTCGCCGCGGTCTGGGCGGGCTGGAAGGTACCGTCGCCGTCGCCCAGAAGTACACGGACATAGTTGTTGAAGGCGCTGCCGGCGATCAGATCGAGATGGCCGTCCGAGTTCAGGTCGGCGACATCCACATCTCGCGTGGCGACGCCGACGGCCAGTCCCTGACGCGCGGCAAATGTGCCGTCGCCGTTGCCAAGCAGGATGCCGGCATCGCCGTCCAGATTGGAGACGATCAGATCGAGATTGCCATCCTCATTAAAGTCGCCCAGGACGGAATCCATGGCGCGACCGGCGCCGAGGTCGTAGGCCAGGGAAGACGAGGCGAACACCCCGGCCCCGTTTCCGAGCAAGACCTTGGCGTGCCCTACGGAGGTCGTCACCGCCAGGTCGAGGATCCCGTCGCGGTTCAGATCGGCGGCGACCACCGTGAGCGGCATCTCGCCGAGCGGGTAGATCACCTCGTTTGCCATCGAGCCGTCGCCGTTGTTCAAGAGCACGGCGATGCCCAACTCGGCGGCGGCCGCCAGGTCCGGTTTGCCGTCGCCGTTGAAATCGCCGGCAGCGACGCTTCGCGGCCCCGAGCCGACGTCGTAATTCGCGGCCAGTCCGAAGCTAAGCAGGCAACGGTTTTCCAGCGGTTCGAGGAGCGGCCGGGCCAACGGTCGACGGCACGCCGATTTCGGTTTCATGGATTTGAAGAAATTCTGCATCCACATGGGATTCTCCTAAGCATTGGTGGTGGAATGACGGCGGAGGCGTGGCTTGCGCCGGGCGCGAGCCACGCCGGCCGATGACGGGCTTGCGGCCCGGTGAGCCTTGATGGCGGCTCGACAGCTCAAGGGGTCGAGATTGACCCATCGAACGAACCGATCGTCGTCCCGGCGATTCGATCGAACAATCGTTCGACCACGAAACTTCCGGTGGCGCCGGCGAAGCGACCCGTCGAGAGGTCGGGATCGATCGTCGCGGTCTCCACGATGGAGATCAGGCCGGGAGTCGCCGTCGGAGTGGCGAGACCGGTGAAGCTGGCAATCAATTTGTCACCGTTGGCCGCCGTGAACTCGTAGTACCCGGCCGCAGTCCGCGTCGGCAGGTCCACCAAGTGTGGAACGGTGACCTCGAACAAGCCCAACTGAGTTGCGATGCCCGCGGCGTCCACAACGACGTAGTCGGTCTGGGCATCAATCGAGGTGTGAGAGACGTCGCCGGCCAGGCAACCTCGAAATGTTGCCGGATCCTCTGCTGACGCGAAGCTGGCGAGCCATAGCAGGGCAATGCCCGCCAGCGTGAGACTGGTAATGGACTTGAAACGTTTCATGCGATCTCTCCAAGTGGTCTGCGAAGGATGGAGAGACACCGGTCCCGGCGCGCAGACCGAGCGCCGAGGCGGTGCCGGGCCGGCGGTGGCTTGCTTGGCGGTAAGGACGCCACCGGCCGCTTTTCACGTCGAACTACTGTTGCCAATCCAGGCCCAATACTTCGCCGTCCCTGGGTGTGACTGCGGCCCACCAAGTCATGGGGCTGATCGTCGGAGCCAACGTACGAACGCTGCCGTCGACCAGACCGACCACGATGCCGCCGGTGTGAGGTGTCGAACTTCGAGTCGGATCGCACTCGCCCTCTCTAGGCCTGACCTGAAATTTCGAATTGGGTCCGATGGCATCGGGTGCGCCGAGGTTCGCCAGGGCGGCGATCGCAAAGCCCGGCTGGAACGCTTTGCCCGGGAAAACCATGGGTGGCGGCTGCCAGGCGAATACCTTGGCCGTGCAGTATGCCCACGCCGTGCCGCCATCCCGAAACGCCGGCGACATATAGTTGTTGGAACAGCGAGCATATTTCTCGGCATGGAGGATCGTGTTCGATGTCCCGTCCGCAATGGCGAGCATCGGGGTCTTGCCCTGCGGACTCGGTGTAGGCGGCGGGGTTCCCGAGATCAGGCCGTTTGGCGCATAGGACGCCGCGCCGAACAGTGCGTCGCCGATCATCACGGTTCCCTCCGAGTCAATGCTCGGATCGGAAGGACAGAGGAACGTCTTCACAGCCCGACTGTAGACGTGGTTGTTGCCCGGGTAATAGAGCCGGGTGGGCCCGACCGGTGACAGGAAGGACGCCGTATCAAGGGAACTGCGCAAGAGCGAGTCTTGTTCCAAGTAGGGCAGCAGGTGGAAGAAATACGTGCCGAATGTGCGATCCTCCGTGAAGGGATAATACCCAATCCCTGGTGGGAAGTGGTTATGCACGTCGTGATAGCAGTGCGCTGCCAGGCCAAGCTGCTTGAGGTTATTGGCGCACTTGGTCCGGCTCGCCGCCTCGCGGACGTTTTGCACCGCCGACAACAGCAGTCCGAACAGGACGGCGATCACGGCGATGACGACCATTAGCTCAATGAGCGTAAAGCCGCTCCGTCGGCGCCTGCTCAAGTTCGTCTGCATAGGTGCACCTTCTCGCTCAAATCACTTGCTGGTCCGGTCGGATTCGCTAGCATTCCGGGGCTTCGTCCCACTGGGTCGCATCCCAGACTCTGATCGTGTGGTCGCGGCTGCCCGAAACCAAGCGCTTCAACTGGGGCAGAAACGCCAAGCTGCTGACGACGCCGGTGTGGCCGCGGAGCGTGTGCCGGAGTTTCCAGGTCGCCGTGTCCCAGATTCGGATCGTCGTGTCCTCGCCGGCAGTGGCCAGCCGGCGTCCGTCCGGGCTAAAGGCCACGGCACAGATGCCGCCGGCGTGCCCGCGGAGGGTATTCTGTTCCTGCCCGCTCTTCGCATCGCGGATTTTGATCATGTGTCCTTCACCGCCGTGGGCGAGCCGCCGATTGTCCGGGCTGAATGCCATGTTCACGTACACTCCGGGAACCCGTGCTTCATGCTCGTACTCGGGCGGCGGACTCTGTGGAAGGCGGGTTGGGTCCCACGCCCACACCTTGATCTTCCCGTCGCCACTCGCCGAAGCCAGTCGGCTGCCGTCGGGGCTGAACACCAAGCCAAGAACCTGCCGGACGTGGACGCCGAGCGTGCCAACCAATTGACCGTTCTCCGCGTCCCAGACTTGAACCTTTCCGTCCTTACTTCCGGTCACCAGGTATCGCTCGTCGCGGCTTAATGCGATGGCCGTGTATTCCGTGCCGCCTCGCACCTCCGGGAGCGAGCACAAGACAGCGCGTTTGTTCCGGGCATTCCAAACCTTGACGGTAAATTGAGCGCCGTCGCCGCCGGCCGCGGCGATCCGTTGGCCTTGCCACGCCACGCAGAAGACGATCGTTCTGAATCCGGGGAGATCGCTCCCGGGTCGGCCGGTCCGCGCGTTTCGTATTCGGATGGGAATGCTCCAGCCGGCCGAAATAATCTCCTGGCCATCGGGGCTGACTGCGAGGGTCCAGATTTCATTGCTGTCTGGCCAGGTCAGAACGCCCTCGACCCTGTCGTCCAGGATCGGTGTGGCGTCCCAGACGCGGATCGTCTTGTCTTCGCTGGCCGAGGCGAGGCGCTGGCCGTCGGGACTAAATGCCAGGCACCCGCAAATGCCGTCATGCCCGCGTAGGCTGAGGATCTCGCGGCCGCTTGCCGGGTCCCAAATGCGCACGGTCTTATCCTCGCCGGTCGAGGCCAGGCGTCGGCCGTCCGGGCTGAAGGCGATTCCCAGGACGATTCCGTCGGTATGCCGAAGCGAGTCAACGCGTCCACAGGTTTCGGTATTCCACAGGTCCACGGAGCGGTTGAAGCTGGCCGTCGCGAGCCGCATGCCGTCGTCGTTGAACGCCAGCGCGGTAACAGGGTAGTGCGTGTCGGGAAAAGCGCCCGGCGACTCGCGGCCGGTCTCGGCGTCCCACAGCTTGATGCTTCCCGCCCAGTCTCCCGATGCAAAATGCCGCCCGTCGCGGCTGAACGCCACGCTGGTCTGTTGCTGTGAACGCCCGGGCAAGCGGTGCACGATCTGACCGCTCTTCCAGTCCCAAATCGTCACCACGCCCTGATTTCCCGCCGCCAGCATCCGGCCGTCAGGACCGAACGCCACGGCGTAGGCGGTGCCGTTGCCGTGAACGGCATCGCACCGGTCCTTGAACAAGGTCTTGCCGCTCATCCAGTTCCACACCTTCACGAGTTGATCTTTCCCGACCGAGGCCAGGTGCTGGCCATTGGGATGGAACGCCACGCTGCTTGCAAAGCCTTCGTGTGCGTTTTGGAGAATCTTGGTCACTCGTTTTTTCTCGAGATCCCAGACCTTGATATTCCCGTCACCGCACGCGGCGGCGATACGGACGCCGT
>JBLMWR010000417.1:0-2590 GCA_050257335.1 Deltaproteobacteria bacterium
GGACGGTTCTGTTGGTTTTCAGCGAGGACTTTCGTTTCACGTTCGTCACGGGCGGGCTGAGGAAGCCCGCCCTACAGGAAGTGGCCGGCAATGCCGCGAAACAGGGATTCACGCCCGCGGAGCGTGGGAACGAGGGGCGGGGTTCACTTGCTCGGCAGCTTGACCACGCCCGTCCAGTCGGGTGGCGGCAGCCGGTTGTGCGAGACGATGTGGCCCGCCAGAAAATCCTGCGCCCGGTCGCCGGGCGGAAGCGCACGAAGCGCCGTGTACGCCTCCTCCCACCGGCCGGCGATGAAATGCGCCACCGCCGCGTCATACGCCGCCAGATCGGCGTTTCTCAGCTCGGGCAGGTCCCGTTCGCCGGGCAACAGCTCGCTGACGACCGCCGGCGTCTCCATTCCGTAAGGCAACACCTTCGCCAGGCTCCGCAGGCGGCCTTCCTCCGCGGGGAGCCGCTCGCGGACGATCCCGGCCATGGCTTCGTCGATGACGATCGGCACGTGGAGCTGTTTGGTCATTCCTTCCAGCCGGCTGGCGAGATTGACCACTGGTCCGAAGGCGGTAAAGACGAAATGTTCGCCGGTCCCGATCCGCCCGGCGACGGCCTTCCCGCGGGCCAGCCCGATCCCCATGCGAAAATCCGCCAGCGGATGTGCCGGGGTGCGCGCGGCGGCGGCAAATTCGGCACGAATCGCCAGCGCCGCCCGGCAGGCTTTCAGCGGGTCGTCGTCCGCCGCGACGGGCCAGCCCCAGAAACCCATGGCGGCGTCTCCCTGAAAATCGCCGATCACTCCGCCGTGCGCCGAAATGTGCCGGGTCATCACCCCCAGCGCCTGGCTCACCCGGTCGAGAAGCCCCGCCAGATCGTTGCGCGCGGTTTCGGCCTGCCGGCTGAACCCCCGCAGGTCGCAGAACATCACCGTCACGTTCGATTCGCGGGGAGCGAGCAGCGTCGGATCGGACTCGCTCCCGATCGCCGACAGCACTGCCGGCGGAAGGAATTGCCGCAACCCCGCCTGCTGCCGTTCGAGGTGGTTCAACTTGCGGACCGAGCCGACGATCTCGGCGACCAGTTCGGCGAACTTGACGTCCCCCTGCAGGTGTTCTGCGTCGCGAAGGAGGCGGCCCGGCTGCGCGGCGGCCAGGTCGAAGCGGCCGCCCAGGTACAGACCCCGCGATTCGCCCGGGGGGCCCGAAATCGGCGTGCAGAAAGCCCAGTCGAATTCCTGCGTGGCGGTGAATTCGGCCTCACGCTCGGAGTTTTCCCACATGTTGAGCACGCTTTGCCGGCGACGCAGAAGCGATTCGACCACCAGCCGCTTGCTCGGCCGGAAGGCACCGGCGGTTTCCCGCCGCCGATCCCAGTGGAGCACCGAAACCGCTTCCTCGGGCCCCACCTCGACCAGTCCGGCGGCGTCGGCCTGCGCGATCCCGGCCAAAAGCAGGTTGACGAGGCGGATATTCAGGTCGGCATCGCTCCGCGCCCCCCAGATGACCTCGGGGAGGTGCGACAGAACCTCGATGCGCCGGTCGGGGTCGCGGTACTGCACCTGTTCGAGCGCCTCGCGCGTGAAGGCGACCTCTTCGACCGCGCGCGGCCGGTGCGGCGAAGGTTCGGACGAGGGCCTGGCGAAGAGGACGAAACAGGTGTGGCCCAGCACGAAATGTTCGCCCGGCGCGAGCTCCGCGGAGTCGACCTCCCGGCCGGCGTAAAACAGCGGCGTGCTGGCCCCGGCCAGCTTGCGCACACGAAGCTTGCGGCCGGCGGCCTTCAGCTCGGCATGCCGCCTCGAGATGTGAGGATCCCAGGGAACCGCGATGTCGGCCCGCAGGTCTCGTCCCAGCACGTAGGCCCGCTCCGCCGCCAGCGGCGCCCGCTGCCGCTGCCGCACTTCCGGACCTTCGATGATCAGATCGAATGTCATGTGGCCGCTCCGAGGCTGTCCCCCTGGTTCGATTTTTTCACGGCGTCTCCCCCGCGCCCCAGGCGGACGGGGCGGGCCCGCATGACTCGGCGAACGAAGTACCACGACGTGGCCGTCAGCGTCAGGCACAAGACCAGTCCCGCCAGGGCGTACTTCACCAGCCCGTTCTGTATCTCGCGCACGGGACGCAGGGCGTCGTCGCGCGGCTCCTCGACGACCGCGAACCAGCCGGTGTCCCCCACGGGCCAGAAGGCGGCCAGCCACGGCATGCCGTAGTCCCGCGCGGCCTCGTCGTCGATCTTGCGGATCGGGTCGTAGTATTTCGCGTCGAGATGCTCGTCCTTGACTTCCACGCCTTGACGGACGAGGTCCCCCACGTGCGCCAGATTGCGACGTTCGCCGTCGAGCAGCGTGAGCCGCTCGAACACGGCATCATCCCGCAGTTTTTCGAGGTTGTCCCCGGTCATCCACGGATGATCGAGGACTTTTCCGGTCCGCACGTCCAGGAGGGCAATCACGCGCCGCACCTTTTGCGCGCGCTCCTCATCATGAATCAACCGTTTGTACGAATTGAGCAGCTCCCCGAGATGAATCGTGCGGCTGAGAACGCCCAGAATCTCCCGGCGTTCCCGGTCCCACACCGGCGCCGAAATGGCCACTTTCAG
>JBLMWR010000418.1:0-2777 GCA_050257335.1 Deltaproteobacteria bacterium
ACCTGGCGGCCCTCGAGAAGGCCTTCCAAGCCTTTCAGACGACGACCGACCGGCCCTCGCTGATCATCGTTGACAGCCATATCGGTTTCGGCGCGCCGAAAAAGCAGGACACGCGCGAGGCCCATGGCGAGCCGCTGGGAGAAGAAGAAGTCCGCGCCACGAAGCGCAATTACGGCTGGCCCGAGGACGCGAAGTTTCTCGTTCCGGAAGGGGTCCGCGAGAATTTTCAGGCAGGAATCGGCAAACGCGGCGCCGAGCTGCGCGCCGCGTGGATGAAGCTGTTCGATGGATACAAGGCCAGGTATCCCGAGCAGGCCGAGCATCTCTACCGGATGCAGCACCGGCAGCTTCCCGAGGGATGGGACAAGAACCTGCCGGCGTTCCCTGCCGACGCCAAGGGGCTGGCGACCCGCGATTCGTCGGGCAAGGTGCTCAACGCCATCGCCCAGAACGTGCCGTGGCTGATCGGCGGCGCAGCGGACCTGGCTCCCTCGACGAAGACGCTCTTGACCTTCGAAGGGGCCGGCCAGCAAATGGCGACGAACCCGGCCGGGCGCAATCTGCATTTCGGCGTCCGCGAGCACGCTATGGCGGCCATCGTCAACGGGTTGTCGCTCAGCAAAATCCGGCCCTACGGGGCGACGTTTCTGATCTTCTGCGATTACCTGCGTCCCGCGCTGCGGCTCTCGGCGCTGATGGAGATCCCCGCGATCTACATCTTCACGCACGATTCGATCGGCGTCGGGGAAGACGGCCCGACGCATCAGCCGGTCGAACAGCTCGCCTCGATGCGGGCCATCCCCGGCCTCATCACGCTGCGTCCCGCCGATGCCAATGAAGTCGTCGAGGCGTGGCGGGTGATCATGCAGCTTCGCCATGAGCCGGCGGCCCTGGCGCTGACCCGTCAGGCTCTCCCCACGCTCGATCGGTCGAAGTATGCCGCCGCCAGCGGAGTGGCCCGCGGGGCGTATGTTCTCGCGGATGCGGCGGACGGCAAGCCCGACGTGATTCTGATGGCCAGCGGCAGCGAAGTGTCACTCTGCGTGCAGGCCTACGAGCAGCTCAAGACTGAAGGAGTCAAGGTCCGCGTCGTGAGCATGCCGTCGTGGGAGCTGTTCGACAGGCAGGACGCCGCCTATCGCGCCAGCATCCTGCCGGCGGCGGTCACCCCCCGCGTCTCGGTCGAGCAGGGGACGACCTTCGGCTGGAGCCGGTACGTCGGCCCCACGGGGACGACGATCGGCATGCACACCTTCGGCGCATCGGCCCCCTTGAAAGAGCTGCAAAAGAGGTTCGGCTTCACTCCCGAACGCGTCGTCGCGGCCGCGAAAGAGCAGATTGCCGCGGCAAAGACGCGCAAGTAGCCCGCAGCGTCGTCGGCACTGGTTGCTTCTCCTCCCCTTCGCAAGGGGGGGGCGGGTGACATGGTTTTCCCGACGTTTTCGCTGCATCCGTCTCACGCAGAAATTGCAAATTGAAAATCGTAAAATGAAAATTGCAAATTGATTTGGCAGCCACTCTATTTGCAATTTTCATTTTTCAATCTGCATTTTTCAATTTCCCGATCGCCCGCGACAGCGCCGCCACCGACCAGCCAGTCGCCGAGATCGAGATGAACTGATCTTTTCCGTGCGGGTCGCCGTTGTCGAAAAAGACCTGCACCGGTTTGGCGCGCGTCCTGACGTGCCACGAGCCGTCTTCGAGCTGCGTCTGGAGCAGGTATTCCACGCCGCGCTGCAACTTCGGATCGGTAGCCGTGAGTCCAGTATCGAGCAGAACGAACAGCGCCGTCCCCGTGGCGTAGGCGTCGCTCTCCATTTCCGCCGTCTGTCCCCACCCGCCGTCCTCGCGCTGTGCGTCAAGCAATGTCGCTCGGGCGGGGGCCAGTTGTTCGTCTTTCCCCCCGAGCAGTTTCACGCCCCACAACCGGGCGACCTGGTCTTCGTGCGAATCGAGCTTTGCGTTTGCCAGCCAGGCGCGCGCCTTTTCGACTGCCGCGGCACCGCTCGCGCGCTGGGCCTCGCTCGCGAAGTGCCTGACGCCGCCGGCCGCCAGCACGGTGCACATCACCAGCGATTCCTCGGCCGGGGGGCGAATGGCATGCAGGTCCCAACGACCGTCCTCTTCCTGCGTCTTCAGGAGGTACGCGACCATCGCCTCCGTCAGATCGTCCGGTTTCGATTCCGCCAGGCGCAAAGTCCACAAGCCGTATCCAACCGTCAGCCCCTTGCCGCCGATGTTCTCGCCGGCCCGCAGATCGTCGAGCTTGCCGCGAAACGACGTTGCCGTGAATTCGGCAAGCGCGGCGGGCAGGGCGGCGTCGGACTTCGCGCCGGCCGCGCGCGCTTCGCTGATCGCCAGCAGCGGCAGCGTCTGATGATGGCAGGCAAAACACTTGCGGTGCGTCGGATAATTGCGGCCGGCTTTTTCGACCACCGCCACCCCGCGCTCGACGGCAGCAACAATCTTCTTCTGCTGCTCAGCGTGCGCATGTTCAGCGTGTGCCGTCGATACCAGAGCGAAAAGCAGACAAATTGGGAGAGCGACGAGCAAATTGTTTTTCGTCATGAGGCCGGTCCCTTACGACCATCGGTCTGATTCTCGCAAGCGATGCTTTCCGATCCAACCGTATCCCGGAGTACCTGAATCTATATCGCTGCATGTGCGATCTGGTACTCCATCCGCGACAAAACCGTTATCTGGGGCCAGAGACTCAATTAAGTCCGTGTAAAAAAATAACTTCCTCAATTCGTTTTGTTACAATGAACTCACCGTTA
>JBLMWR010000419.1:0-2550 GCA_050257335.1 Deltaproteobacteria bacterium
TCGTCGGCGTCGCCTCCCGGGCCGAAGCAGCCCAGGACCTGATGTGGGCCCTGATGAACAGTCCGGCGTTTCTCTTCAATCGGTAGGGCGGCATCAATATTCGGGCAGGATCGGCGAATAACGCCCCGTAGCATGGGCTTCCAGGCCCGTGCGTGCGTGACAATCGAACGGGCGTGATGAAGTTTGAGGTCGTTCGAATCGTCTATGCGCGATCACTCCTGACGCACGGGCTTGGAATCCCATGCTACAAGCCCGTGGTTGGATGCGGCGCGACGCGAATCCCGGAGAACAAATCATGTCGGATGTCCCCAGCAGCGAGCCGCCAGTCACCGGCATCTCGGCGGAAGAAAAGCAGTGGGCGATGTTCGCCCATCTGTCGGGCCTGGTCGCATTCTCGCTGGGCGGGATGGGGTTTTTGGGGCCGCTTATCATCTGGCTGATCCAGAAGGACAAGATGAAATTCGTCGACGATCAGGGAAAGGAAGCCCTGAATTTTCAGCTCAATCTCCTGGGGGCGGGAATCGCGATCGGCGTCGTCGGCGTTCCGCTGAGTTTCCTGACGTTTGGATTCGGTTTTCTGCTTCTCATCCCGCTTGCGCTGGGACTGGCGGCATACGGCGTCGTCATGCCCATCATCGCCGCGATGAAGGCCAACGCCGGCGAGGCGTTCCGCTATCCCTACATCATCCGCGTCGTCACGTGACGAATGCGGTTGCGAAAATGGTCGACGGCGCGTCGGTACCGCAACAGTCGCGGAAACACCGGCGCGGGCCAAGTGGTCCCGCCCGGCGGGACCTACTGCAGCAGGAAGAACTTTTCGACCTCTTCCACGAGTTTCGGGTCGCGCTGGCGCAGCCGCTCGAGGCCTTTGCGGCCGGCGTCCACGTGCGGCGGCACCTCGTTTGCCTCCTTGCCGACGTCCTTCGTGCTGGCGATCATGTAGCTGATGATCGCCTTTTTCGCCGATTTTTCGTTGTATTCTTTCGTGCCGTAAAGCTGCATCAGCCGATCGTGCAGGCTCCAGTCTTTCCAGCGGGCCAGATCGGTGATGGCGCCTTCGGCAAACGCGGGCCGGTCGAGCACCGCGCGCATCGCCCCTTGCAGCCGCGCGGCGGGGATTTTTCCGTTCCCGTAGCTCCAGTAGTAACGGACAGCCAGCACTGCGGCGTAGGTCTCCCCATCGGACGCTTTGGGATCGGCGAGGTACTTCTTCTGCAGTACCGCCAGGCCGTTTTCGCCCGTGAGCAGCAGATATCCGAACATCAGCCCTTCGATGCCGATCTGCCGTTCAGGCTCGGTCGTGGCGATCCGCTGTTCGAGAAAGCGGGCTTCCTCCGTCCCCCCGCACAGTCCCAGCATCAGGCCGTATCCGGCCTGGCGGTTGACGGGAGTTTTCGGGTCGGTCAGCCAGCGGCGGAGTTTTTCTCTGGGGAGCTTGCCCGCGACTGCGGCAATGTCCTGCGTGGGGGCGTTGACGAATTGCGCGAAGGCGTCGTTGGCGATCGTGAGATCGGGGTATTCGAGGAACTTGACGAAGTACCCCAGGCGCTTTTCCGCCGGCGTTTCCGGTGACGGGGCCTGCGCGATGTACTGAAAACTCGTCTCGCTGACCGCCAGCGGCGGGTCTTCCCACTTGATCCCCAGCTTGTCGTCCTTGCGTCCCAGCAGCAGATACAGATTGCCGGCTTTTCCCTGCGTGAATTTCGGAACTTCGACGCGCTCGCCGGCTTTAAACGTCCCCGACGGGTCGCGCTGCGCCTGCACAATTTCGTACGTCGTGCTTTCGGGGGTCTTTCCCTGCGCCCTTTGGGCCGAAACCCATTCCACCAGCAGCGCCGCATCCGACCGGGCATAGCGCTCGGCCAGAGTCACCGTCGGCACTCCGCAGATGGGGCAGGCCGCGGCAACGCCCGCCGCGCTGAAGGCCATGATGGCGATCAGGCCCACCGCACACAGACGGGAAAGAGAGGCTGTCATTCCGAGTGAAAACCGCATCGTCATATTCCTTCGCAGCGACCGACCAACGAATGAGTCCAATCATCCACAGATTTCGCAAGTCTCAATAAACGTTCGTCCGTCTCGACCACCGATAATGCCAGCCCGCCGTACTGAACAGCCCTGAAAGGAAAATATCTGGAACACGAATTTCCACGAATCGACACGAATGAATGACACGGCGTTGCCGCAGTTGAACCCGCGATTAGTGTCGATCAGTGTTGATTCGTGTTCCTTCTCGTGCTCAATTGACGGTCAACTGCCCATCTCCTCTCAGTAAACTTCGTTGGCCCTGCCGGCGTCCTATCCGCCGAAAGTCGACGGCCAGGGATGAGCGGTGGGGCAACGTGGTGCGGCGTTGGGATGGTGGCAAAACGAGTTTCACCGCGGATCACGCGGATAAGGGCGAATAAATGCGAACGAGGCGAACTGGCCGATCCGCGCGTATCGGCGTCATCCGTGGTTCTTCGTCGTCTTTACCCCAAATTGAAAATCGTCGCGCCGCGAAGGGAAATTGGCGGTCCGTGGTGCCGAAAGCTGCGGTTTACTGGAAAA
>JBLMWR010000420.1:0-4525 GCA_050257335.1 Deltaproteobacteria bacterium
CGTGGGCGGTCGGCTATGCCGCCGACCTGGGCTCGTGGGAACCATCGCTCCCGCGCGATCTGGCCGACGTCGACGTGCTCGCGCTCGAATTCAACCACGACGTCGAGCTGCAACTGGCCAGCGGCCGGGCCCGCTGGCTGATTCACCGCGTTCTGGGGGACTTCGGGCACCTCTCGAACGTGCAGGGCGCCCGGCTTCTCGAAGAATGCGCCGGGCATTCGACCCCCGGCCGCCTGCGGCACGTGATTCAATTGCACCTCAGCCGCGATTGCAACCGCCCGGCGCTGGCGGTCGCCGCCGCCCGCGATGTCATCGATCGCCGCGAACTGGGAGCCGCGCTTCATACGGCCAGCCAGGACCTCCCGGGCCCGACGATCGCGCTTGCGGACGGATTTCCGCAGATCGTCCGCCCGGCCAGCCCGGATCTGGGTGAGACAGCTCGACGCGACATTCTGCACGAACGGAAACGCGCGTAACCAAGGAGCGGCGTGACTATCTTGTGTGGAATGGGTTGAGCACCTTGCACGGTTTTCCGGGGATTTTTGCAATACGTTCATACACTCTTGTCTGCTGCGCAAATTGGAACGGTTTGCAATCGTGCATGCACCGTACCGTGGAATCTGTGGCACGCTTCGTATAGGCTGGGACGAATGGATCGCCTGCGGAGAGCCCCCCGCGGGCGGCGGGAAACCCGGTGCCGGCTCAGTTTGACCAGCACCCGGTCCCGGTGCGCCGGGACAGCCGGGGCGCTTTTTGCGAAACGGACCCCCTGCCGAAACCTCAACGGGGAATAAACAGATGTGCGGAATTGTCGGCTTTCTGGCGCGCCGGGAGCCGCTGCGGAAATCGCTGGGAGAATTCGTCGTCCCCATGCTGACCTGCATGGGCGAGCGCGGGCCCGACTCGGCGGGCCTGGCGGCTTTTTCGGCCCCGCTGGAGGATCCCCTGCGGCGGTATAGTTTTTACGCTCCCGACCGGGCCTTCGACTGGGGCGGATTCCTCAACCAGTTCACCATCGACACCGACGCCACGTCCGAAATCGAGGCGGTCGAGAACCATGCCATCCTGGTTTCCACCGCGGGCCCGGAAGCGGTGAATCGCTGGCTCGACGAACGGGACTTGCCGATGCACCTCTTGTCGGTCGGGCGATCGATCGACGTCTACAAGGACGAAGGGTACCCCGCCGAGATCGCCCGGCGCTATCACTTCGGCGAGTTGCATGGCTCGCACGCCGTGGGGCACACGCGCATGGCGACCGAATCGGCCGTCTCTCCCGCTCACGCCCACCCGTTTACCGCCGGCGAAGACTTCTGCCTCGTGCATAACGGCTCGCTCTCAAATCCGTACAGCATCCGCCGCAAGCTCGAAAAGAAGGGGATTCGCTTCGAGACCGACAACGACACCGAAGCCGCCTGCCGTTTTCTCGAATGGCGCATGAGCCAGGGCGACACGCTCGAAGCGGCCCTCGAACAGGCCTTCGCCGAGCTCGACGGCTTTTACACGCTTCTCATGGCGACCGCCGACGAGCTGGTCCTCGTCCGCGACGCCTTCGCCTGCAAGCCCGCCGTCGTCGCCGAGACCGATGATTACGTGGCGATCAGTTCCGAGTACCGGGCCCTCGCACATCTGCCCGGCGTCAACCAGGCCCGCATCTTCGAACCCGTGCCGGAACAGATCTATTCATGGACCACCTGATTTCCCTGGACCTGGCGCGGATGTCGGTCCGCGATCTGAACCAGTATCTGCATCATGACCTGCCCAGGAACGGGGATGGTGCGCACATCGAGATCCACAATCCCGACGGGATGCACAATCTGGCCGTGGGCGTCGATGCGCCCGCCGAAATCGACATTCGGGGGCACGCCGGGTACTTCATCGGCGGAATGAACAAACAGGCTCGGATCACGGTGCACGGCAACGTCGGCTGGAGCGTCGCTGAGAACATCATGTCGGGGGCGGTGCACGTCAAGGGATGCGCCTCGGAGTGCGCCGGGGCGTCGGGACACGGAGGACTGGTCGTCATCGAGGGAGATGCCTCGTCGCGCTGCGGAATCTCGATGAAGGGCTGCGATATTGTCGTGGGGGGAAGCGTCGGCCACATGTCGGCGTTCATGGCCCAGGCCGGACGGCTGGTCGTCTGCGGTGACGCCGGAACGGGACTGGGAGATTCTCTCTACGAAGCCGTGATTTACGTCCGCGGAGAGATCCACGGTCTGGGGGCCGACGCCCGCGAAGAGCCGATGACGGCCGCCGATTTCGCGGCCGTTGCCGAGCTGCTCGCGCGGGCCGGTTTTCCGGCGGAGACGACCGGCTTCAAGCGGGTCGCCTCGGCCCGGTCGCTCTACCACTGGCACGCCGACGCGGGGCAGGAATATTAAGTACGTCAGGCTTCCAGCCTGACAGCAATCGAGAATCGAGCGGTCAATCCGGTGCAAAAGCAAGCACGCCGCGGCACGCAAGCGAAAATCGGGTCTGACACGCCGCCGGAATGATTAATGCCGAACGTGTAAAGGAATCCGAAATCCGAAATCACAGATCCGAAATCCTGAGGACGCCCCGTCAGGCACAGCCTGACCCACGGCAAGACGCGGCGAATTAACGACTATGAGCGGCCACATACGACGCGAAGAAAGCTTCTCCTTCAACCGCCAGACGATCGATTACATCCATCATGCCGCCGAGCATGGGCTGTATGAGATCCGCGGGCTGGGGGCCAAGCGCGCGCTTCCTACGTTTGACGATCTTGTGTTTTTGACTGCCTCTGCGTCGCGATATCCGCTCGAAGGCTATCGCGAAAAATGCGTCTCGAAGACGGTCCTCGGGACGCGGCACGCCCTAAAGCCTGTTGAGCTGGAAATTCCCATCACCATCGCCGGGATGAGTTTCGGCGCCCTGTCGGCCAATTCGAAAGAGGCGCTGGGGCGCGCCGCCACCGCCATGGGGACTTCGACTACGACCGGCGACGGCGGCATGACACCCGAGGAACGGCAGAGCTCGAAGACTCTCGTCTACCAGTGCCTGCCGTCGCGGTACGGCTTCAACCCCGACGATCTGCGCAAGGCCGACGCGATCGAGCTGGTGATCGGGCAGGGGGCCAAACCGGGGGGCGGCGGGATGTTGCTGGGGCAGAAGATCAGCGCCCGCGTGGCGGCGATGCGCACGCTGCCGGAAGGAATCGACCAGCGCTCGGCCTGCCGGCACCCCGACTGGACGGGCCCCGACGACCTGACGATCAAGATTCACGAGCTGCGCGAGATCACCGACTGGCAGGTACCGGTCTACGTGAAGATGGGGGCCACGCGCGTCCGCGAGGACGTGAAGCTGGCGGTCAAAGCCGGGGCCGACGTCGTGGTCGTCGACGGCATGCAGGGAGGGACCGCGGCCACGCAGCAGACCTTCATCGAGCACGCCGGGATCCCCACGCTGGCGGCGCTTCCGCTGGCGGTCGAGGCGCTCGAAGACATGAACGTGTTCGGGGAAGTTCAGTTGATCATCTCCGGCGGGATTCGCACCGGGGCCGACGTAGCCAAGGCGCTGGCGCTTGGGGCCGACGCGGTCGCCATCGGCCAGGGAGTACTCATGGCGCTGGGCTGCAACAGCGCGACGTACGTGCAGGACGGCGCGCCGCTCGATGCGACGGGCGACTACGCCAAACTGGAAACCGCGCCGGGGTATTGCCATCATTGTCACACGGGGCGCTGCCCGGTCGGCATCACGACGCAGATCCCCGAGCTGGAAGCGCGGATGACTCCCGAATGGGGCGCGCGGCGGCTGAAGAATTACCTGCAGGTGTTGACCATGGAGCTGACGACGCTGGCCCGCGCCTGCGGAAAATCGAACGTCCATCATCTCGAACGCGAGGACCTCGTGGCCCTCACGATCGAAGCCGCGGCCATGGCCAAAGTCCCGCTGGCGGGCACGAATTGGATTCCGGGGAAGGGAGGATCGTTGTGACCAATCGTGACCAGGTGCGCGAATTGCTCAAGGAAGACGGCGTGCGCTTTCTCGTCGTGCAGTTCGTCGACCTGCATGGAGCGGCCAAGGCCAAGATGGTCCCCGTCGAGTGCTTCGATGACGTGATCGACGTCGGGGCGGGATTCGCGGGCGGGGCGCTCTGGGGCGTTGGACAGGGACCGCACTCACACGATCTCATGGCCCGCATCGACGTGGGCACTTACACTCCCCTGTCGTGGATGCCCGGCACGGTGCGCTTCGCCGCCGAATTGTACGTCGACGACCGGCCGCACCCGTATTGTGCGCGGACAAACCTCCGCCGCGTGCTCCAGGATGCCGCGATTAAAGGATACGTGTTCAACGTCGGCATGGAGCCCGAATTCTTTCTCGTCACGCGTAACGAGGACGGCACAATTGCCCCTTGGAACCCCGACGGGGCCGATTCGCTGGCCAAGCCTTGCTATGACTTTCGGTCGATGGCGCCGGCGATGGATTTTCTGCAGGAGCTGACGAACTCGCTCAACGCGCTCGGGTGGGGGGTCTATCAGACCGATCACGAAGACGCCAACGG
>JBLMWR010000421.1:0-5409 GCA_050257335.1 Deltaproteobacteria bacterium
GGAGGACCCCCGGATCGAGCGCAGCAACGTCGATATTGCGATAAACGATCAGCTCTTCCAGATCGGCACCGGCGGCACACAGCTCGGAGGGCAACACGTCCCGCCCGCGGCTGGCGCGGGCCCATAACACGCGTTTCCCCGCCACGTGCGGCTTTAACGCCTCCGCCAGCGCCTCGGCACGGAACGTCTCGGGGACCAGATCGGCCCGCAGGTGAAACTCGGCCAGCGCCTGCGCGGTCCCCTCGCCGATCGCGGCAATCTTCGCCGCGCCGAGCCGCCGCAGGTCGCCGCAGGTCTCCCAGAGCCGATTGAGCAGAAAGTTCGCGCCGTTGACGCTGGTGAAGACGATCCAGTCGAACTCGTGGATCCGCGCGAGCGCGCGATCGACCTGGGCCCAGTCGGCTGGCGGCTCGACGTCGATCGTGGGGGCCAGGATCGGTTGCGCTCCCAGTTCCAGAAGCCGCGAGACGACTGTTGCGGCCTGCGCCGCAGGCCGCGCCACGAGGATTCGCTTGCCGAACAACGGCTTCTTCTCGAACCAGGCGATCGTCTCGCGCTGGCGAACGCACTCTCCGATGATGATCGTTGACGGGGCGTGAAGGCCCGCGGATTGGACCTTCGCGGCAATTTCGGCCAGCGGACTGCAGACCGTCCGCTGCGCAGGGGTTGTACCGCAGCAGACCACCGCGGCCGGAGTCTGTGGGGATTTGCCGGCGGTAATCAGCGCCTCGGCGATCGCGGCCAGGCGATGCAGGCCCATGTAGAAGACCAGCGTCCCGGGAAAGGCCGCCAGGGCACGGTAATCGAGCGCCGTCGAAGGTTTCAGCGGGTCTTCGTGGCCGGTGACGAAGGCCACGGCCGAGGCGAAATCGCGGTGGGTCAGGGAGATTCCCGCGTAGGCGCTGCCGGCGACCGCGGCCGTCACGCCCGGGACGACCTCGAACGGAATCTGCGCCCGCACCAGGGCCGCCGCCTCTTCTCCCCCCCGCCCGAAGACGAACGGGTCCCCTCCTTTGAGCCGCACGACGGTTTTCCCGGCCCGGGCGGCGGCGATCAGCCGCTGGTTGATCTCTTCCTGATCGAGATGCCGGCCGAAGGGGCATTCCGAGCGGCAGGTCCGTTCGGCCCGGCCGTGTGTGTGCTGCAGAATCAGGGGGTTCACCAGGCCGTCGTAGAGCACGAGGTCGGCCCGCGCCAGGCATTCCAGCCCCTTGAGGGTGATCAATCCCGGGTCGCCGGGGCCGGCCCCCACGAGATAGACTTTTCCCGGCATCATCTTGACCGTCCCGTTCTGGCTTCCATAGAGTTTATGGTAGGGCCAACGACTGGCAGGGGCAAGCAGGGGCGCCGCGTTCTCATTGCCAAAGGATTTATGTTACACTGCAACAATGCCGCTCTGCTCGCGACATGCGGGCCTTGCATCCACGCTTCGCGTCTCCGTTTCCGGAATCTATGAGCAACGACCAGAAAATCAAGATTGCCGCCGACTGCTGGCGCCGCGGCAACGAAGCCCTTCCCAAGGAGAACTGGGATTACGCCATCCAGATGTACGCCACGAGCGTCAAGATGGCTCCCGACTATCTGGCGTATCGGCAATCGTTGCGGTTTACGGAATACAAGAAGTACGACAACAACGGCACGGGTGCGAAGCTGGGAGGCATGAAGCTCATGCCGATCAAGGGACGCACCAGGAAATGCCGCATGAGCAAAGATTGGGAGGGACTGGCCGCAGCCTGCGAAGAGGGACTGATGGTCAACCCCTGGGACGTGCAGCTCGGGACCGATCTGGGAGACGCGCTGAAGGAGCTCGGCTATCAGGAGGTCGCGAAATTCGCGTACCAGGAAGTGATCAAGGTGGACAAGCTGAACGTCGGCGTCAATCGGTCCCTGGCTCTGATCCTTGAAGAACGCTCCGAGTACAACGAGGCGATCGCCTGCTGGAAACGGATTCTTCAGGTCGATCCGGCGAACGGCGAGGCGCGTTCGAAGATTACCGCTCTGGACGCCAAATCGGTGATGGACCGCGGCGGTTACGAGGGAGCCGAGAGCACGCAGAACGTCATGGCGGCGCACGAGGTCGCCCGGCGCCTGAGCCTGAACAAGGACGCCGACGGCCCCGGAGTCTCGGTCGAAGCCGATCTGCAGCGGGCCATCCGCAAAAACCCGGCGAACAAGGACAGCTACCTCAAGCTGGCCGATCACTACAAGCTTGCCGGGAAGCTGGAAGAGGCCGAGCAGCAGTTGCTCAAGGCCCTGGAAATCTCGGGCAACGACCTGAGCATCCGGGAAATGCTCGAAGACGTGCAGCTCGACCTCATGGAGAAAACGATTGCCATCACGAAGGAGCAGGCCCGCAACAACCCCGCCGACGACGCCCTCAAGCAGCGGTGTGCCGAGTTGGTCAATGAGCTCACCAAACGCAAAACGGAATTCTACCTGGTCCGGGTCGACCGGTATCCCCAGGACATGCGGATCAAGTACGAGCTGGCCTCCCTGCACATGAACGTCCAGAAATGGCAACTGGCGATTCCCCTGCTTCAGCAGGCACGCAGCGACCCGCGACTGAAGGGGGAAGCACTGTTCAAGCTCGGCCTGTGCTTCTATTCCGACAATAAGCCGCAGTTGGCAATTCGCCAGTTCGAAACGGCGATGCTGGAAGTCAAATTCGACGAAAAACCCGACATCTACAAAGAGCTGCACTATGCCGCCGGCAAGCTGTACGAGATCATGAAGAACCCCAAGGCGGCCGAGGAAGCGTACCAGAAGATCCTCGAAGTCGATTACAATGACCGCAATACGGTCAACCGCCTCAACAAACTGCAGGGAGGCGACGGCTCCGCGCCGACGTAACCCGGCCGGTCAGCCGCGCAGCGAAGCCCTCTGGCGGCTGTTCGTCCCGCGTCGGCCGCCGTCGCTCGCCTGGCCTTCTCACCGCGAACGGGCCGCCTCGCGCAAGGACGCAGAAATTGATCGACACCCCGAAAAGCCATCCGCGAAATGACCCGTCGGCCGGAACGGAATCAGATGCGGGCCTCTCCCTGGCCTATGACCCCTTCGGACGGCTGATTCTCACCACACCGACGGGCGAAACGCACGCAGGAATCGTCCCCGTCCGCGGGTTTCCGTTCTCGGCCCCGGCGACGTGCATCTCTTTCTGCGATGAGAACGGCCATGAGGTTTTCTTTCTGGCCGACCTCGCCCGGCTCGTCCCCCCCGTCCGCGAACTGCTCGAGGCCGACCTCGCCCGCCGCGAGTTCATCCCCGTCATTCGAAAGATCTACAGCGTTTCGGCGGGCGCCGAACCGACCGACTGGCACGTCCTGACCGACCGCGGGGAAACGCAGTTCACCCTCAATAACGAAGACCACATCCGCCGCATGGGGCCGCACGGTGCGCTCATCACCGCTTCGCACGGCATCCGCTTCCGGATCGAAGACACCCGCGCCCTCGATCCGCACAGCCGCCGCCTGTTGCGCCGGTATCTCTGACAGATACGGAGAAGGCCTGTGGACGCCGCGGATTCGCCTCCCGGCGCGCCAGGATGACCGTTCACTCCGTTCGTGTTGATCCGCGCGTCTCCGCGTCATCCGCCGTGATGTTCCCTGTCTGGCTCAAGTCGTCGACGAGCGCCTGAAGCGGCGCAAGCTTGAACCAAACTTTGTCGGCGCCCGACTCGCGCAGCGCGATTGCCAGATCGGGACGTGGAAAGCCGACGGCGGCGACGATCTGCGCTTCGCGATCTGCCGCCCGGATCGCTCGCAGGGCAATGGCCCGTTCGGCATTCCAGGGATCGGCGTCGAAAATGACGACCTCGGGGCGTTCGCCGCTCTGCGGGCCGAGATTTCGAAGCCCGATCGCCCGGACTCTCGACTCGAGCATTCCCGTCCATCGCCGATCGGGGGAGATGACGGCCACGCTCCGTGCCGGCGGCCCCGTCTGATCGCACGGGCCGAAATCGAATTCGAAGATCTCGGCCCGCGAGGCGGTCAATGGCAACGCGGCGGACGCGGATTCGCGATCTTCCAGAAGCGCCAATTCCCGGGAGAGACGTCCGCGGGCCGCGGCGACGGGAATGCGCACCGCCAGCGGCCAGAGCGACCGCGTCCGCCCGTCCGAATCGCACCACGGCCCGAAACAGCAGACGATACGCGCGAGGGGGCATCGGGCCAGCAGCTCGTGAACCTCCGCCTCCGGGAACTGGTCGGGCCACGCCTGCAAAACGGCAACCAGATCGGGGAACCAGCGGTCCCCTTCGACGAGTTGCCGAAACCCGGCGAAGTCGGCCGCCAGCCGAATCTCCGCCGGCGGACGCCCCCCGCGGACCCGCTCGACGATCGACCGGAAATCACCCGACTCGGGATCTCCCAGAAGCAGAACGCTGAGCGGCCGTTCGGTCATGACGTCACAATACTGTGGCAGCCCCCGGTGTCAATGGGTCGCGTGGCGACCCCGCGGGGCGCTCTATCGTCGCCGGTCCGTCCACTTTTGAGGGCTGGCCGGGAAGTTTTCTGGGCGCTGGCCGGGACGTTCATTTCACATCCGAATGAATATTTATGTATGTATGTATACCGCCCAAAAATGCGCTGTCGGCACCCTTGGGGGGTCGCCCCGTCCTGCAACCTGAGACTGCCGGACCGGTTGCGGAACTGCGACGGTGCTTTCCCAGAGCCCGTTTCCGATTCGCGAAAAACTCGGGGAAACTGGGGCAATTCTTCGCAAAACGAGGTCCCGCACGGACCTGCGCACACGTGAATATCATACATTTCCCTTCCGCCGTTATACATCGACCGTCGCTCGCGTGAGTGTTGTTCAATGCGATCAAAAGTTCCCGCCAGAGCGGACCGACGCGCCGGAATTCTTAAAATCAGCCCCCGGCGGAAGAGTCGGCAGAACGAGCGATCTGCGCGCCTGCGAAGCGCCGCCGGACTGGAGGCCGCCTGTCGAGCGAGGGAGCATCGCCACTCGTCGCGACGCAAATTGCCTCGCCGTGCCGCATTCGCCCCACCTGCCTCCCTCTCGGAAAGCCTGAAAAGGCAACCGGCGGCCATAAGAGCCACGAGAGAAAGAGCCGCCAGGATCCTGAGAGTTGCCATGACAGGTGTACGTCAGGCTTACAGCCTGACAGCAATGCGGCAGCATGTCACTCTCCGGTCGCCCAGCCGGCACGCTTGCCTTCGATCGACCATCGATCGCGGGCGGATTTGTTGGCCCGCATTCCGATAGAGACATTTCGATCCGCAGCGCCGTCGGGCTATAAGCCCAACCTACAGCGCGCCCCTGGCCCCCCAACATCACGGCCCCGGCACCGGCCCCCGCGCAACCGGCGGCCATAAGAGCCACGAGAGAAAGAGCCGCCAGGATCCTGAGAGTTGCCATGACAGGTGTACGTCAGGCTTACAGCCTGACAGC
>JBLMWR010000422.1:0-2562 GCA_050257335.1 Deltaproteobacteria bacterium
CCACAATTCTTTTCCGGTGGCGATGTCGATGCACTGGCCGATGTGCTGCTCGTTGGCCATGTACAGGTGCTTGCCGACGGCCACCCCCGTGCCGATCCGCTGCGGGTTCTGCTTCGTCACATGCCACAGGCGTCCCGTGTCGGTGATGTTTCCCATACCGCCCGCCTTAAAGCCCAGCGCCGGGCCGTGATAGCCCCCCATTGTGACCACAATGCCGTCGCTGACGACGGGGGACGTGTAGACGAGCTTGCCCAGTCCGTCGCAGGTCCAGAGGATCTTGCCATCCTCGGGACCGTAGGCGTTGACGTGCTGCGGCAGGCTGACGAGGATCTGATCGCGGCCATCGACATGGGCGATGACCGGCGTGCTCCACGAGCCAAGCCATTCCTCGGGCCCTTTTTCGCCGCTCATTCCTCCGGGCTCATCCTGCTGCCAGATCGTTTTGCCATCCGCCGCGGCAATCGCCGTCACAAACGTCCGCTCGCCCGGACCGCAGTTCATGATGATCCTGTCGCCGATGAAGACCGGCGAAGACCCATAGCCCCAGATGTGCTTGAAGACCCCCAGGTCGCGCGACCAGAGTTCTTTCCCGTCGTAGTCGTAGCAGTACAGGCCGGCGGAACCATGCCAGACGACGACACGCTGCCCATCGGCCGCGGGGCTCGAGCCGCAATAGGGGTTCGTCCCGTGCGTGGGATCCTTTTCGGCATACTCCACAATCTTCGACCACAGTTGCTTTCCCGTCCGGCGGTCGAAGCAGTACAGCCCGCGCTTCTTGCCTGCGTCGGTGGCACACGTGAGGAACACCTTTCCCTTCGAGACGATCGGGCTGCTGTTCCCCTTGTCGGGAAGCGGGGCCTTCCATTTGATGTTCTGCTCGGGGCCCCAGTTGAGCGGGACGTCTTTCTCCGAAGAAACTCCATCCCCGTTCGGTCCCCGAAACGCCGGCCAGTCGGCCGCCTCGAGCCCGGGCGCGCTGGCTGCACCGATCACCACCAAACACAGAATCATGCGCGACATCGATGATGCTCCTTCGCCTGTGGGCTCCTGAATTTCGCTCTTGAGCCGCAGTCCGATCCCACTTTATCTGCCATCCGGACATTCAACAAGCGACGTGAAGTTCGGCACAGATGAAGAGGCAGAACCACGAAAGACGCGAAAAGGACGAAATGAGCGACGAACCGCGAATGGACGCCAATGAACGCGAATCTCGACGCAAACCTTAGCCTTTCGGATTCGACTGCGGCCGACTTCGCGCGTTTTTTCGTGTCTTTCGACTGTTTCGTGGTTTACCCTTCTTTATCGGCGCGCATCAGTGTCAGCCGCGGTTTTAATTCTTCTGCCCTCCCAGCCGAGTGCGGAATTTTTTGGTACGATCCGCCGGGTTCGTTTCACGATTCATTTGGGGAATTCCGTATGTCGCTGGCTCTCGCGCTCGACCTGGGAACGACTTCCATCGCGGCCGCGGCGGTCGCGGCGGACGGTCGTCTGGTTTCGCACGTGCAGTTGCCGAACGACGCCGCCGTCGCGGGACTCCCCCCGGGGCACGCCGAGCAGGATCCCCTGCGGATCCGCGAGATCGCCTGCGAGGTGTTGCGGCGGCTGGCAGCGACACTCAATCAGCCGCCGGCGTGCCTGGGGATCACCGGGCAGATGCACGGCGGGCTGGTTGTCGATTCCCGCCGCCGGCCTCTCACCAGCCTGATGACATGGCAGGACCGCCGCGCCAATCTGGCCGATCCGCAGGGAAAGGGGACGTATCTCGAGGCTTTGCTGGCCCACTGTCCGCCAGCCGCGCTCTGGTCGGCGGGATGCCGCCCCGCGGCAGGGTTCCTGGCCGTGACGCTATTTGTTCTGGCGCGGCAGGGAAGAACGTTCACCGATTCGGGCTGTCGCGCGGCGTGCGTGGCCGACTGGATCGCCGCCGAGTTGACGGACGGTCCGATTGTCACCGATCCCGGGGATGCCGCCTCATGGGGCGTCTACGACCTCGAACATCGCGCCTGGAGCGATCCGCTGGTGACTGCCTGCGGCTTATCGCCCGACCTGCTCCCCGAGGTGAAGGAAAGCGGGTCCGTGCTGGGCGGACTCTCGCCGGCCAGGGCGGAGGCGACGGGCCTTCCCGAGGGACTGCCCGTCTGCAACGCGATCGGCGACAACCAGGCGGCGGTTTTGGGAAGCGTTCCGGCCGGCAGCCCGGCCATACAGATCAACGTGGGGACCGGCGGTCAGATCAACTGGCCGGTCGAGCGGTTCGCGCGGCTCGAGGGGATGGAAACCCGCTACCTCCCCTTGGGGCGCATGATGCTCGTGGGTCCAGGGCTCTCGGGCGGCGACGCGTACGCGTGGGTCAACCGCACGGCGGCCAAATGGCTGGCGGCGTTCGGCGTCGAGCGCTCCACGGACGAGATCTATGCCCGTATGAACGAGCTGGCGGGAGTGCTTTCCGACACCGACGACGGCCTGGAGTGCGAGCCTCTCTTCCGCGGCACTCGCTGGAAACCGGCGGCCCGCGGAGAATTCCACGGCGTGACGTTCGACAACTTCTCGCTGGGACACGTC
>JBLMWR010000423.1:0-2542 GCA_050257335.1 Deltaproteobacteria bacterium
AATCAACTGCCGGTGCCGGGGGAAGATCGTCTGGTGACTGTCCCAGTTGGCATCCTGTCCGTTGGTCTGGCCGTCGAAGACGGTGACGAAATTCACGCCACTCTCCACGAGCCTCCGGGCAAGCAGCAGGCTCTGCCCGAGGAGATGCCGGCCATAGCGGTCGCGGACTTTCGCCTCTTCCTGCCCGATGTCGAAGCTCCTGCGGACCGAGTCGGAAGAGATGAGGGCCAGGGCCCGCTCCTGGTAACCGCGCATCTTCGCGGGTGCGTCGGACGCGGGCAGCGCACCCAGCCGGTAAAGCAGCTCTTCGCGAGAAGCCAGCTCGGTTGCCCGACGATTGGCCGGCGGTTCGAGGGCCGAGATCCGGAAGTCGGGGTTGTTGGGGTTCCCCGTCACCTGAAAGCGGTCGAACGCGCCCCCCAGAAAACCCGGCGTCTGACCGGGGAGCTGCACGACGTTGTAGATCGTGTAGGGAAGAGCGACGTACGGCAGCACGTGCGCTTTCGGCCCCAGCGCATAGCTGACTGACGAACCGAGCGTCGGAAACGACCGCGCCTCATCCGCCAGGAGTTCGAGGTCGCCTCCGGCGGGAGTCCGCCCGGTAAGCGCCTCGGCCGCCGCCGAGTTGTGGTTCCGCATCGGATGGTGCATCGACCGGACGATGGCCAGCCGATCCATGATCTTCGCCACCCGCGGCAGGTATTCCCCCACGGTAATCCCGGGGACGGCGGTTTGGATCGTCGCATATTCGCCGCGGACACCCGCCGGAGCGTTCGGCTTGGGATCGTACGTCTCGAACTGGCTCGGACCGCCGTAATGGAAGACGAGGATGACCGATTTGACCGGCGAGAGCCGCGATGCCGCCGGCGATTCGCCCGCGTGCGAGCGGCAACTATGGAAGAACGGCCGCAGCGCCGCCCCGAGCCAGCCCAGGCTCGTGACCTGCAGCCAGCGGCGGCGGTCAAACAGCGGCAAATCGACGCTTCCGCGATTGCCGACGGCGCTCATGGCATCGAACTCCTCGACGATTTGTTGCACGGGCTTCCAAGCCCGTGCGGCGCACGTTGGAGTGCGGTTGAGGCGACGTTCTTTATCCCTCCAGGTTCGGCAACCGCCCGGTGCTGTCGCCCAGCGACTCGCGCCTCACGCCCACGCGGTCGAGCATCGACAGGTAGAGGTTGTTGAGCGGGGTGCCGGTTTCGTAGCGGATGTGCCGGCCCGGTTTGATCGTTCCGGCGCCGCGCCCGGCGAGCAGAATCGGCAGGTTGTCGTGGTTGTGCGCGTTCCCGTCGCCGATGCCGCTGCCGTAGACGATCATGCAGTTGTCCAGCAGCGTTCCTTCCCCTTCGGGAATCCCCTTGAGCCGCTCCAGCAGGTGCGCGAACTGGGTGACGTGGAAGCGGTTGATCTTCTTGATCTTGTCGAGCTTCTTTTCATCGTTGCCGTGGTGCGACAGGTCATGGTGCCCTTCCGGCACGTCCATGAAGGCGTAGCTGCGATTGCTCCCTTCGTTGGCGATGACCATCGTCGAGACGCGGGTGACGTCTCCCTGAAACGCCAGCACCATCAGGTCTTCCATCAGCCGGATGTGCTCGCCGTAGTCCTTGGGAATTCCCGCCGGGGCCTTCATCCCGGCGGCCTTCTCGCCGGCGTCCCCCTTGTCGGCGCGGGCGATGCGGGCTTCCAGCTCGCGGACGGCGTTCAGGTATTCATCGAGCTTCCGCTGGTCGGCGATCCCCAGCCTCGTCCGCAGCGACTGCGCGTCGTCGAGGACGAAATCGAGGATGCTCTTGTTGTAGCGTTCGCGCTTGGCGCGGGCTTCGGCCGTTTCTCCCGGCCGGCCGTTGGCGAACAGCCGTTCGAACGCGTGGCGGGGATTGACCTCCTTGGCCATCGGCGTCGATTCTCCCTTCCACGAGATGTTCGACGAGTAGGCACAACTGTAACCGGAATCGCAGTTTCCCGACTGGGCCCCGGCGTCGCACCCCAGCTCGAGCGACGGAAAGCGGGTGAACCGGCCCAGCTCGGCGGCGGCGGCCTGATCGACCGAGAGCCCCGCGCGAATGTCGGCCCCGGACGTCTTGCGGGCCTGCACTCCCGTCAGGAACGTCGCCAGCGCGCGGGCGTGGTCGCCGGGGCCATCGCCGTTGGCGAAGGCCTTTTTCTGCGTCAGCCCGGTCAGGACGCACAGCTCGCTCTTCACGCCGGCCAGGGGCTCGAGCGTTTCGGGCAGATCGAGCTCCTCGCCCTCGCCGGAGGGGGTCCAGGCCGACATGTTCTTGCCGTTCGGGACGTAGACGAACGCCATCCGCAGGGGAGCGGCCGGCGTCCCGGCTCCCGGCGCCGCGGAAAGCGAGGACAGCATCGCGTCCAAGAGCGGCAGGGCGATCGCCGTTCCCAATCCCCGCAAGGCCGTTCGCCGCGTCATTTCCCAGCCGTGACTCATGGTTCGTCTCCCTGTTTGCCGCGACGCTTCTGAAATGCGTCGCAGTTGACGATTTCGAGGATCAGTGCCGAAAACTTGTCTCCGTTGGCCGCCACG
>JBLMWR010000424.1:0-2764 GCA_050257335.1 Deltaproteobacteria bacterium
CTGCACCGGCTGGCCGATCCTGCACGCCCTGGGGGCCCCCGACGAGGTGCTGGCGATGTACAAGAAGGCGTGGGAGGGGCATCTCCGGCAGTACACGCTGGCGAAGACCGCAGAGGTGCCCTTCGCCCGCGACGGAATGTACTACAAGGAATTTCCCGTGATGTTCGACTGGCTGCACAACGGCGAAGGGCTGACGGTCTTTAACCTTCAGGGCCTGTCGGATCCTCTCGATGCGAAGTTTCAGCAGCGCGTCCGCCGGTACGCGGGCTTCTATCTGGGGGAAGATCCCGGCGCGCCCAATTACGACCCGCAGCACAAGATCATCAGGAGCCTGTTCAACGGCAGCCGCGGGCCGCTCCTGCGCAAGGCGACCGGGCTCGACTGGGCCGGCGATCCGATCGAAGTCGCCAACCGCTTTCGCCTGGGCCATGGCGAGCAGAGCTACGAGCAGATGGTCGAGCACTTCAAGGATTACAACGACATCGTCGGCGACCATCCGCTGAATCTCGTTTCCACGACACTGGCCCTCAACGCCTACATGCTCTCGCATGAGGAAAAGTACAAAAAGTGGCTGCTCGAATACGTCGATGCCTGGCGCGCGCGGATGATCGCCAACAAGAACATCATCCCCACGAACATCGGCCTCGACGGAACGATCGGCGGGGCCGCCGGCGGCAAATGGTATGGTGGCGTGTACGGCTGGGGCTTCTCGGTCTACGACCCGGCGACGAAAAAGACGGCGAATCGCAATCAGGAATACCAGGGGTTCGTCGGCTTCATGAACGCTTATCTCCTCACCGGTGACGACAAATACCTCGACGCGTGGCGGAAACAGATCGACGCGGTGAACGCCAATCAGAAAGTCGTGGACGGAAAAACCGTCTACCCGCACATGTATGGCGATCAGGGGTGGTACGATTTCACTCCGGTGAAGTACAGCCAGCACGCCCTGGAAATCGCCTACCTCTCGATGAAGCCCGCCGACGCCGCTCGGGTCGGAGACAATGCCTGGCTGCAGTATCTGGCAGGGAAACAGCCGGCTTATCCCGAACTGGCGCTGCGGCGGGACCTGGAGCACGTTCGCGATCGGGTGGCGGCGATTCGCAGGGACACGACCACTCCCGACACGCGCCTGGCTGACGACCCGCTCCAGCTCAACCCCGCCAGTGTCGGAACGCTCGTCGAGCTGATGCTCGGCGGAATCCTGCCGATGCGCAACGGATCGGTGCTGAATTGCCGAGTACGATACTTCGATCCGGCGAACCGCCGGGCGGGGATTCCCGTCGACGTTGCCGCGCTGGTCGATGGCTTGTCGGCGGACGGAACATCGCTGACGCTCGTGAACACGAACCAGCTAGAACCGCGCGCGGTCGTGATCCAGGCCGGCGGCTATGCCGAGCACCAGTTCGTGTCGGCGACACTCGACGGCAAATCGACGGCCGTCAACGGCGCGCACGTTACGGTCCGCCTGGCCCCCGGCGCCGGCGGCAAGATCACGCTGCAGATGCGCCGCTACGTGAACCAGCCCACGCTGCAGTTCCCGTGGTGACTGCTGGAGTTCAGGCCTAACCGTCCGCTGCGACCATTTCTGACGGAATCGTAAGCCCACCGGCGTTCGGGTGTGCAAAATCGGCCCTGATCGCGACAGGCGAGTGACGTGCGCGCTTTGCTCCTTGTTCGCGGTGGAGAGCGAGATATAAAATAATCGCAGCGAATTTCTTTTGTCCGGTCGTAAAACTCATGACGCACCTGCGGGCTCGATGGCATAGGAGGCAGGGGCTGACGCCGTCGCTGGTGGCAGCGGCGCTTGTGGTCCTGCTGTTCTCGCCCGCAGTTCTCACGGGAGCCCAGAAACCGGCCAAGCCTGCCGCGCCGTCATCGGGGGCCAAGTCCGTCAAGCCGGCGGCGGCTCCCGCGCAACCGGCCGCGCCGTCCAAAAACAAAATCGACCGGATGGCTGTCCTGGCCCGGTTCCGCGACGAGATGCCGACGCACAAGGCGGCCCTCAGCAAGAGCATCGACTTTTCGCCGCAGGAGCTCGACCGGATGCTGCTGAGCCAGTTGGGAAGCCGGGCCGCGGGCGTAGCCCCTGGGATCAGCGACGAGCGGTTCGTCCGCCGGGTCTATCTCGACACGACGGGCAAGCTCCCCGAGCCGAAGGTGGTTCTGGATTTCGTCGCGGACAAAGACGCGAAAAAACGTGCGCGACTCATCGAGTCGCTGTTGAGCGGCAAAGACTTCGCCCGGCACTGGGCCCGCTACTGGCGGAACGTGATCCTGTACAACAGCGAGGCCAATCCCCAGAAGATTTCGCCGACGGCCCTCGAGGACTGGCTCGCCGATCAGTTCCAGAAAAACGTCGGCTGGGACGTTATCACCGCCAACCTTGTGGCTGCCGAAGGAAAGAACAAGGATGTCGGCCCCGACAATTTCAGCCTCGCCGAGGAAGGCAAGCCCGAGCGGCTGGCGGCGGAAACGGCCCGCATCTTCATGGGGGTCAACATCCAGTGCGCCGAATGCCACAATCACCCCTTCGACAAGTGGAAGCGGGAGCAGTTCCACGAGCTGGCGGCGTTTTTCGCCTCCGGCAAATATTACATGCCCAACCTGCAGCATCCCGACCAGAAGACCGAGATGCAGCCGAAGTTTCTGCTGGGGGAAAAGCCGAAGGGACAGTTGAACGCCGACGAAAAGCGGATCGCGGTGGCCGCCTACCTGATTTACAACCAGCAGAATTACTGGTTCGCGCGGGCGTTCGTGAACC
>JBLMWR010000425.1:0-3279 GCA_050257335.1 Deltaproteobacteria bacterium
CCACGAACCCGGTCACGCCTCCCCCTTCCGACCTCAGGCCGAACAGGGCCCGGTAATCGCTGATCTGAACTTTCTCGTCCAGGTTCGCCGGGTCATGGATGTTGATTTGATACGCCTCGACGTTGTACTCGATTCCGCCGTACACCCACGCCGAGCCGCCCCACCAGTTCCCCAGAAAATAACTGATCCGCGATTTGGGGAAGAGCAGCCGGAGCTCCCAGTAATCGTTGGGGGTCCAGACGATGCCCGCGTAAGGAATGAGGATGTCGTTCACCCGATGCCAGTACGCGGCACCGAGAGCCAGCATGAGCTGCGGCGAGGTTCGCACGAAGGCGACGCCGCGGACATCGTAGTTGAACGCGTCGCTGCCGGGAGAGGCCACAAAGTCGCTGACAAAAGCGGGAGTGAACCCAAGCTGAAAGCTCAAGGGGTTGTTTCCGGGAGTCGCCAGCTCGAAGTCCGAAGCAAACCGGTAAACCTCGGGGGGGAGGTCGGGATGAGTCGGCCCGGACCAGCTTCGGAAATTGAACTCGGGGGTCCAGGAGAAAATCCAGTTCGGAAGGCCTGCCGGCCAGCCGGTCGTGTAACGCCAGGCCGCATTGGCCTCAAAGATTCCGAGTTTTCCCCTGGCGCCTCCTCCGTGCACTCCTTCGTCCGGCAGATAGCCCACGTCATATCGCGAGGTCCATCCGAACCGGTAGGGCTGGGGACCGACGGCGCCGAAGGACAGTCCGGGGTCGAAGACGTAGCCGGGGTCTCCGAGCGGGGGCTGGTCCAACGAGGGGTCGGTCATGTACGGCGATCCGCTCCCGGGCGCGTACGTCTGCGGCGTCGCGCCCGAGAGCGGGTCGTCGTCGTACGGAGAAGGCCCGGCGGGGTTCTGGCCGTTCGACGGCGCGTCGAACAGCGACTGGGCGCTGAAGAACGTATCCTGGGTCAGCGGTTCCGGGTCGGCAGCCAGGGCCGCCCCCAGAAACAAAAGGAGTGCGCTCACACTCAAACCTCCCGTGCGGGAATGGGGGGACAGGTGTGTTGATGGGCGCCCGGCCCGCCGGGCATTTCGGGCGGGAATGTGCCAGAAAAGCCCGAATGGGTCAAGGGGAGTGTAGTCCGGTCACTCCCTGACCGGACGGGACTGCGGGTCGCCTGCCGATCGGACATCCACGCCACACGCCGGCCCGCTTTCGCTCCAGGCGCACGGCATCGTTCGAACGCCGTCATACCGCACGCGGCTGTAGGTAAGACAACGGCGAAGCGCGGCCGACGCAGCATGCACCGGCGAGGTCGCTGGCACCCGGTCACACGAATGGCGCGCTTTCATCCGAAACGGCAGCTCGCGCCCCGGTCTGAATCGGGGATGCCGATACCGCTGGGTCACGGAGTGCCCCGGCGACAAACCTCGTCCAACAACCGTTTCGGCAGCCCGATGTCGATGACGTGCACCTGGCCGGTGAGGCGCTCGGCCCCCGGAGCGTCGAAGCCGACCTTGCGGGCGATGAAGGTGGCCGTGTGATCGGCCCGCACGCACGCTCCCAGCGGCTGGCCCGTGTCGCAGTCCATGCCGGAGGGGAGGTCGACGGCCAGCACCTTTTTGCCCGCCCGGTTGATCGCGGCGATGGCCGTCAGATACGGCTCGCGGAGCGTCCCCTGCGTACCGGTTCCCAGAAGAGCGTCGACGATCCAGTCGGCCGCGGCGAGCTGCCGGTCGAGCTCCGCCACGTTGGGGGAGGCTCCCATCACGACGAGCGGTTGTTTCGCGGCTTCGAGAACGCGGTAATTAATCGCCGCGTCCCCCGTCAGGTCTGCCGGCTGGCAGAACACAAGCACCGTCGTGGCGACGCCCCGCAGCTCGAGGTGACGGGCGATGACGTGACCGTCGCCGCCGTTGTTCCCTTTGCCGGCGCAGATCACCACGCGGCCGGCGACGCCAAGCCGAATGAGCAGCTCGGCCGCTCCGCGTCCCGCGTTTTCCATGAGGACGATGCCGGGCAGACCGTACTCGGCCATTGCCCGGCGGTCGACGTCGCGCACCTGATCGCGAGTCAGAGAGCGGGGCATGGAACCGCTGTCTTTTTGTGCCGGGTTTGTTACCATCCGATTCACCGATCCCAGTTCATTTTGGCAGATTCTTCCCGGGGTGTCATCCAGGAGCGTCACGAACGTGCTGATAGCCTACGCCGACCATTGGGCCTTGATCACCGGGGCTTCGTCGGGGATTGGAGCGGAATTTGCGCGGCAACTGGCGGCCCGCGGCATGCACCTGATTCTGACCGCGCGGCGCGAGCAATTGCTTGCGCAACTGGCCGCCGAGCTGCACCAGGCCCATGGCACCAAGACCGAGATCATCATCGCGGACCTGTCGAATCCCGATGAACCCAAACGGCTGCTCGACGAAGTCGAGAAACGGGGCCTGTCGATTGAACTGCTCGTCAACAACGCCGGATTCGGCCATGTCGCCGAGATCGAAAAGACCGACGTGGCGCGGGTGCTCGAGATGATCCGCGTGAACATCTCGGCGCTCACCGAGCTGACGTACGGGGTGCTCACCGGGATGCTGGAGCGCGGCCACGGCGGAATCATCAACGTCGCCTCGGTCGCCGCCTTCCAGCCGGTGGGATACATGGGGGCATACGCCGCGAGCAAGGCGTACGTGCTGCATTTCAGTGAAGCGCTCTGGGCCGAGGCCCATGAACGCGGCGTCACCGTCACCACTCTCTGCCCGGGGACAACCCGCACCGATTTCTTCGACGTTTCGGGGGTGCCGGGATGGCTGGAACGACGTTCCGCCCAAGACGTGAAGCCCGTCGTGCGGTCGGCACTCAAGGCGCTCGAGAAACGCCGCCATTACGTGGTGTCCGGCTGGAAGAACTACGTCCTCGCGCTCCTGGTGCGCCTCGCCACACGGGCCACGGTCGTCAAGGAATCGATGAAGTTCTTCCGGCCGAAAAAGTGACCACGGCGCGACCAAAGCCATTTGGCCGGGAACTCACGACGTGCCTCTCCCCCCCTTAGCAAGGCGGGGCAGGGGGGGGTCGCTCGGCAAACCCGTGACTCTCCGCGCAGTCAATCCCGCCACAGCTCGCGTGTTCGTACAGCCGGGCCACCAGTTCCTCAATCTCCCTTTCGAGCGCGCTCGCTCGCCCTTCGTCACCTTTCGCCCCCTGCCGCGCGCGCACCAGCTCTCCCAGCCTGGATTCGACGCCCTCCTCGCGCCCCGGCAGCGGAAACTCGCGCAGCACGTGCGCATTGATTTCCAGATTCACCCCCCGGCGCTTGGCG
>JBLMWR010000426.1:0-5003 GCA_050257335.1 Deltaproteobacteria bacterium
GAACCGCTCCCAGTGCTCCGGGAGATTCTCGATGCCATGGTGCCGGAACAGGTCCCGCGTAAACCCCCGGTCGGTCCGGCCGTGGACGGCGACCTGATCGGTCGGCTCGGTGATCCCGAACGCGGCCCGCAAGCCCTCGCGCAAAGCCGCCATCCCCGCCCCGCGGGTGTGAATCAAGGTGCCGTCGATGTCAAACAGGCAAACGTGCATGAACGTGATTTCGGATCTGGGATTTCGAATTTCGGATTTACAGAAACATGTCGCCCCGTTCAGCGGCGAGGCGCAGCCGAATCATTCGGCTAACAGGGTTGCCTGCCGCGGATCGGCCGCATACATTCCCCGCTGGCCTTCATAGCGGGATGGAAAGCATGGTTCAAGAGCGCACGAAGTCCGCCGGCGAAATCCGCCTGGCTTTGATCGGCTGCGGACAGATCGGGCGTCTGCACGCGCGGCGGATTGTTGCCGACGGTCGCGCGAAAGTCGTTGCCCTGTGCGATCCACTCGCCGCCAATGCCGCCCGACTGCAGGCCGAATTCGCCGGCGACGCCCGTCTGTTCACCGACATCCGCGACATGGCGGCCGCCTGCCCCCTCGACGCGGCGGTGGTCTGCACCCCCACGCATCAGCATTTCGACCACGTGCGGCTGCTCCGCGAACGGGCAATCCCCGTGCTGTGCGAAAAACCGCTGGCCGATTCGCGCCCGCGGATCGTGCAACTCATCGAGGAAACTGCCGCGGGCCGACCGCCTCTGTCGGTCGCCTATCAGCGACGGTGCTGGGCCGCTTACCGCACACTGCGCAGGGAAGTCGAATCGGAACGGCATGGACCGGTCCGCTCGCTGACGGCCCATGTCTCGGAACGCTGGCAGCAGACGATCGCCGGATCGTGGCGCGACGACCCGGCCTTCAACCCCGGCGGGTTCATCGGCGATGCCGGCAGCCACAAGATCGACATGGTGTTCTTCGTCACGGGGCTGGCGCCGCGCGAAGTCTTCGCCCACAGCGACAGGCGCGGCAGCCGCGTCGAGATCGTCACGACGCTGACGGCCCGGCTGGAAAACGACGTGGCGCTGAGCATGAGCTTCATCGGCGACGCGCAGCATTTCCGCGAGGATTTTCAGGTCCATTGCGCGGAGGCCGACCTGGTCTATCGGGACGGAATCGTCTCGATCGCCCGCAATAACAGGATCGAAAAGGTCGCCGACCTCGAGCCGGAATCCAACCCGAATGCCGCGTTTCTCGACTTGCTCGCCGGAACGTCTCCGAATTTCGCCCCGGCCGCGGTGGCCCTCCCCGTCTGGGATTTCACCCACGCCATCCTCGAATCCGCCCGAAGCGGAAAGGCCATCCAGATCGGCGCGCATGAGAGGTGAGTTCGTAGTGCCGCGTTCAGGCGGGGGGTGCAATGGCGGTGTGAACGCAGAACGACGGCCTCATCCGCTGTGCCGGATTGGTGCGGATATTCAGCGAGCGACAAGGTCGCCCGGTCGAGCAGCGAGAAGAAGCGGCGCCATCTGCGTCCCTCGCGTGAAACGAGTGGACATGCAAGCTTCTCCTTTTAAATGGAAACTCAAGCGACTAACCGCACCCGCATGCGCGCGGCTTCTTGTCGCTCACGCGATCCGGCCGGTGCTGCGCACGCGGCCGGGCCACTCTCCGCGTCCCCCCCACGCAATGGATGCACCTCGGAATGATGAACATCCGGGATTCCTGTTCCCCGGATTCCCGCCGCCCGCTATGATCGAAACACGTCAGGCGACCCCGATCTCGATCCCAACATGACATCCAAATGACAACAATCCTCGTCACCGGCGCCGCCGGTTTCATCGGTTTTCATGTCAGCCGGCGGTTGCTGGCGCGCGGCGATGAAGTCATCGGCCTCGACAACATCAACGAATACTACGACGTGCGCTTGAAGTATGCGCGCCTCAATCAGCTTAAAAAACAGAACGGCTTCGCCTTTCGACTGATCGACTTGAGCGATCACGAAAAGATGAGCCGTCTGTTCGCCGAGGATCGCCCGCAGAAAGTCATTCATCTGGCCGCGCAGGCCGGCGTGCGCTACTCGCTGACGAATCCGCACGCGTACATCGACAGCAACATCACCGGCTTCTTGAACGTTCTCGAAGGGTGCCGGCACAATGCGGTCGAGCACCTGGCGTACGCATCGTCCAGCTCGGTCTACGGGGCCAATACGAAGATGCCGTTCTCGGTTCACCAGAACGTCGACCATCCGCTGAGCCTGTATGGCGCGACCAAAAAGGCCAACGAGCTGATGGCCCACACGTACGCGCATCTGTACGGCTTGCCGTGCACCGGGCTGCGGTTCTTCACAGTCTATGGCCCGTGGGGTCGCCCGGACATGGCTTTGTTCCTGTTCACGCGGGCCATTCTCGAAGGGCGGCCGATCGACGTCTTCAACAACGGCAAGATGCGCCGCGACTTCACGTACATCGACGACATTGTCGAGGGAGTCGTCCGCGCGCTTGACCGCACGGCGACTCCGAATCCCGAATGGTCCGGCGATCGCCCCGATCCGGCCACGAGCCCCGCTCCGTATCGGCTGTATAACATCGGCAACAACCACCCTGTCGAGCTGACGCACCTGATCGAGACGCTGGAGAAGGCGCTCGGCAAAACGGCCGTGAAGAACATGCTCCCGATGCAACCCGGCGACGTCCCCGCCACATTCGCCGACGTGGAAGCCCTCACCCGCGACGTCGGCTTCAAACCCGCCACGCCGATCGAAGCCGGCGTGCAGAGATTCGTCGAGTGGTATCGCGATTTCTATAACGTTTGAACCGGCGAGCGCGGGACGCAATCGCGGCCCACGCAAGAACGCATTTGAAGGCGACATCGACGGCCCGGAAGGGCCGTCCTGCGCGCGATCGCCGCGTCGGGCACGCGCTCAACGATCCCGCCGGCGGTGCTGTACGCGCGCCGTCATTTTGCAATTTACATTTTTCAATTCCGCATCAGAATTCCAGCACGGCCCAGTAGAGTTGCTGGCGGTCGCCGGTGACGCGGACGTGTTCGAGCATCGCTCCGACGTCGGGCTTGAGGAAGTCGTTCCAGCGGACGCGGCCATTAATCTCGACCTTGAGCTTCCTGTCGAAATCGACGAGCCCCTCGCCGCGGGCCAGCCACAGCCGGTGATGCGCCGCCCCCGACGTAACCCGGAGCGTGTTGCCGGGGGTGATGGTGCCGGAAACCGGCATGGCGTGGACGGCGCGCTGCTTCTCGCGGACCCAGTCGATCCCTTTGAACTGGTCGGGCAATCCCGTGAATTCCAGCCAGTAGAAGCGGTTGTCGGACTCGCGCAGCGTTTTGACCGAAATCTGTTTCGGCGGGGGTTGCCGCGCCTGCCGCGACATCCATTCGAACAGCGAATGGATTTCTGAATAGAACGGGTCGGGGCCGGCGCCGGCGTACTCGGCGTAAATCAGGTCGAACCGCTGCTGCATCATCGACATCAGCGGATTCCCGTTGCGGAGCACCAGGTCGGCATCCAGCTCGCCGGCGACCAGATACAGCGCAAGCAGCCGGCCGTTGTCCACATAGTATTTGGCATGCCGGTCGATGGCGCCATTGATCGGGATGATGCCCGCGAACAGTTGCGGATGCGATAAACCGATGTCCCAGGCCGCGTCGCCACCCATTCGGTGGCCCGCCAGAAACACCCGGTCGGAATCGATGTTGAACCGGTGCCTCGCATCGCGGAGCGAATCGAGGACGACCTGGTGCGCGGCGGCGTTGTAATCGTACCCTTTCAGGTCAGCCTTCGCGACATACTCGGGGGAAATGACGATGTATCCGTGGCGCTGAGACTGGCCCGGCCGGTTTTCCTTCCCGCCCCAGTACCCTTGCAGCTCCTGCTGCGGGCTCCCGCGATCGTCGTGCAACGCCACGATCAGCGGATAGGCATGGTCGGGGTGGTATTCGAGTGGAAGCGAGACCCAGTACGCCGACGGCGCGACTCCCTTCGGAGCGGGGAGCTGAACGCGCACCGCGCGTCCCGCGACGGCCGGACCGGGCTCGAGCACCGGGGGCAGCAGCGGCAATAACTGCGCGATCCGCTCGGGGCCGATTCCCTCCAGCGCTTCCAGTTTTCCGAGGATTTCCCGGCGCTCCCCTTCGGCGTCGCTTGCCGACCGCAGGTAGTCCAGCAGCAGAAACCGGGCCTGCCAGAGGCGGAGGGACTGATCGATCTCCGTGACGGCGTTCGCGCTTCCCACGACCCAGCCCGAAAGCGCCAAGGCCAGTTTTTCCTCAGGCTTCAGTTGCGGATCGGCGCCGAGCTTGAAGAACGCGTCGAGGCGCTCGAGGTTCGCATAGTTGAGATGTTCCGAGATCTCGGCCCGCAACGGGGCGATTTCGCTGACGCGCGGGTCGTCCTTGAGCCGCCCCTGCAATTCGCCCAGCGCCGCGACCGCCTGCGCCTTGCGTTCGTAGGCCTGTTCGTACTCGGCGGTGATCTCGCGGACCTCCCGCAGAATCGTTGCGGCGACGTTGTCGACGGGAAAGTCCTTCGCCTGCTCGTAAACGAATTGGTGCTGCCCGGCTGCGCGGCGGAGTTTCAGCTCGCTCAGGATTTCCTGCGCCTGGGCCTGCGTCAGCGTGATCTGCACCTGGCTCGCGATATCCCCCAGCTCCGGAAATTTGGAGCGGATCGCCTCCAGTTCGCGCTCGGCCGGTTCAAACCGTCCGGCCTGGATGTAAAACCGGGCGATTTTCAGCCGATCGTCGGGGTTGTTCTCGTCGGTGACGTGCCGCAGCATGCCGTCGAGCGATTCGGCCGGGACGGCGTTCGTGGCCATTGCCGTTTCCCAGGTGAAGTTCAGGGCGATGACCTTGAGATATTCGGGCGTGATCAGGGTTACCCCCTGGATGACGGGCGTTTCTCCACTTGCCATTTCCAGTCGCACTGTGCGCCGGCCCCATTCGTCAAAGGGACCGGGCTTTTCGGTGAATCCCTGGACCGAGGCGATCACGCGGCTGCTTCC
>JBLMWR010000427.1:0-3804 GCA_050257335.1 Deltaproteobacteria bacterium
GCCGGGAATCGGCCGATGATGCGGGGCCCGGTGGCGAGGTGCGGGCGGCCTGACTTGCCCGGCCGATTCCCTGCGCCGCCGTTTCCCAAATCTGAAAATCGACGATTCGGGCCGTTTGACAGTTGACTCTGGAACGGTTTCATGCGGATAATATCAAGCCAGCAAGCGAGTTGTCGCAGACGCCGAAATCGTGTACTACGGTTGAAGCGTTCAGCGAACCGAGACCTTGGCCCACCTGCATGAAGCCGGAACTCAAGGCACGCGGAGTCCTTGCTGCCGCACGACTGGTAATGAGGGGATAACCACTGGCTCAGGCCGGGACGTGAACGAGGCGCAGCGCTGTCGCCATTATGTGATTCGGCGAACTGGTGATTCGGCGAAATTGCTTTCGAGCGATACAGCCCACGCGGAGAAAGAAAGGATGCTATTCCAGCGTCAGGTGGAGCTCCGGCGGAGCAATCTGCGCAAGTGGATCGGTTCGCCGCCCAGATCCTGCGTTGGGCTGAGTGTTCGCCTGCACGGCGGACGTGTGCACGGAGGTACAGATCCTGAAAGTCCGTTTGGAGGGAGAGTTTTCCGTGAATAGTTATCAAGATCCATTGACCATTCTGATCGACCAGGGACGCGCGCGCGGTTTTATCACGTTTCAGCAGGTCAACGCCCACCTTCCCGACGAAGGGGGAAGTCCGCAGATGGTGGACGATCTGGTTCTGGCGCTCGAGCAGAGCAAGCTGGACCTGATCGAAGATCCGGATCAGCCCCGTTCGGCCCTGGCGACCCTGCCGGCCGTCAAGCCCCTCGAACGGGCCGCGCCCGGCGAGGAGCGCCCGGAGATCATTCTGGACGAGCCCGCCGCATCGGCCCTCTCGTCGCGCGACCCCGTCCGCATGTACCTGAGCCAGATGGGAAACATCCCGCTGCTCACCCGCGAACGCGAAATCTATCTGGCCAAGAAGATCGAAGTCAGCCGCAAGCGCTTCCGCCGGGCGCTGATGGAATGTCATTTTTCGATGACCGCCGCCCTGGAAACGCTCGAAAAGGTTTTCGCCGGCGAGCTTCCCTTCGAGCGGACCTTGCGCACTTCCGAAACCGAAAACGTCCGCAAAGAGCAGATTCTGGGGCGGATGCCGCACAACATCCCGACGATCAAGCACCTGCTCGCGCTCAACATCGGCGACTTCAACCGGATCATCGAGCCGGGAACTTCGGCGGCCGCGCGAAATGAGCTCCTCGCGGAGCTGGTCGAGCGCCGCCGCAAGACGGCCACGCTGTTCGAAGAGCTGAGCCTGCGGACGCAGCGCCTGCAGCCGATTATGAAGCGGCTCTACCAGGTGGGGCGCCGCATGGACGAGCTGGAACAGCAGATTCGCGACCTGCGCCGCTCGCGCCGCAACGCCGACGAGCTGCACCGCTGCGAACGCGAGCTGCACGACCTGATGCTGATGACCCAGGAGACTCCCGAAAGCCTGCGGGCCCGCATCCGCACCATCCAGGCGCGGTTCGCCGTGTGGACCGAGGCCAAGCAGGAGCTCTCGGGGGGCAACCTGCGGCTGGTCGTGTCGATCGCCAAGAAGTACCGCAACCGCGGCCTTTCCTTCCTCGACCTGATCCAGGAAGGGAACGCGGGCCTCATGCGCGGGGTCGAAAAGTACGAGTACCGCCGGGGCTATAAGTTCTCGACGTACGCGACGTGGTGGATCCGGCAGGCGATCACCCGCGCGGTCGCCGACCATGCCCGCACGATCCGCATCCCCGTGCACATGTTCCAGAGCATCTCGACCCTGAAGGCCAAGAGCGAAGAGCTGCGCCAGAAGAAGGGGCGCGAGCCGACGATGGAGGAACTGTCGCGGGCCGTGGGGCTCTCGCTGGAAGAGACCCAGCGGATCATGAAGACCTGGAAGCATCCCATCAGCCTCGATACGCCGGTCGGCGAGAGCGAAGACAGCGCCTTCGGCGACTTCCTCGAAGACGGTTCGGAGCACACCCCCTCCGAATCGGCGATGCACAAGCTCCTCAAGGACAAGATCAATCACGTCCTCAAGAGCCTGACCTACCGCGAACGCGAGATCATCAAGCTGCGGTACGGCCTGGGTGACGGGTACAGCTACACCCTCGAAGAAACAGGGAGAATCTTCAAGGTCACCCGCGAGCGCATCCGCCAGATCGAATCCAAGGCGCTCCGCAAACTGCAGCACCACACCCGCAGCAACCACCTGCGCGGCTTCGTCGAAGATCTGCCCGAAGGGGCCGTCCCCGTCGGCGTCGGCGAAGGCGACATCGGCGAGGAATAACCTTCGCTTTCCAGCACCGCAGCCCGGCTGTTCCCAGACAGCCGGGCTGCTTTCGTTTCAGCGTGCTCAACAGACTCGAACCCGACGCGCCGGCGAGGAAGTGCGTTGTTCCGCTTTCGCGGTTCGTCACGCCATTCGTCGCTTTCGCGTTTCGTTTACAGAAAGGGACAACCACGAATGGCACGAATGAGCAGGTCATCTCCGGACGTTAATCTGCCAGTCCTCGATCGCAGAGGACACCGAGGGCTTAGCCCGGCTTTCCGCCGAACCAAATTTAAAGAAAGAGGATCTTATCACCCAAAGGCGCAAAGACGCAAAGAATTCCATTCACCCGCGGTCCTGGAGGGAGTGCCGATTTCGCCGGGACGCGCTTGGGCTTCGTTCCTTTGCGCCTTTGCGTGAGGCTTCTTGTTTGGGATCTGAAGGTCGAGCGATGAATTGTCCCCGGCGCGGCGCGGTTGCGAGGCTCTTGCGTCGTCGTGGCGCTGAATTTGCGGCAAAGTGATTTGACGGCGAGCCGCGTTCGCGGCATCCTGTGGCTCTCGTCGCTCTTCTGACACCGCCGCTGCGCCCCGCTTGCAGGTCTCCAGAACAATCATGAAACAGTCCCTCCCGCTGACCGCCCTCCTCGGATCTACGATCATGGTTTCGCTCGCGGGCGGCGGCCCGAACGGGCTGGCGGCCGACAAGGCCTCGCCGCAGACGCTCAAGCTCCTCAAGGCCTTCAGCGACGAATTCGTGGCCATTACTCCGGGAGAAAAGGACTTTCCGGCCTCCTTCGTCATGGGAACCGAAAAGGGGCCGGCTTCCGAGCAGCCGGCCCACAAGGTCGTGATGCGCGGCAGCTTCTCGATCGCCAGATACGAAGTTCCGCAGAATCTGTACGAAACCGTGACGGGCCAAAACCCCAGCAAGTGGAAAGGGCCTCGCAACTCGGCTGAGATGTTTTCGTTCAAAGAGGCGCAGGAATTCTGCGAAAAGATCACCGGCCTGCTCCGCGAGGCGAACCTGCTCGCGGCCGACGAAGAAATCCGCCTCCCCACGGAAGCCGAGTGGGAGTATTGCTGCCGGGCGGGAACGACGAGCGCCTACAGCTTCGGCGACAGCGCCGTCAAAGCGGGCGACGCGGGGAACAAGGCGAGCCTCCTCGACGAATACGGTTGGCACACCGGCAACGCCGCCGGCAACGATCCCCCCGTCGGCGCCAAGAAGCCCAACCCGTGGGGCCTCTATGACATGCACGGCTATCTGTGGGAATTCGTCAGCGACGCCTGGCACGAGAATTATTCCGGGGCTCCCGGCGACGGGAGCAGTTGGACGGGCGACGAGAAGTCGCGGCGGGTGATCCGCGGCGGCTCCTGGAAAGACCGCCACGACGCCCTGCGCAGCGCCGCCCGCCGCCGAATCGAACCCGACGCCAAAGACGACGCCATCGGCCTGCGGTGCGTGAAGGCGAAGCGCTCGTAGTACCGCCTTCAGGCGGTTGTCCACGTTTTATCCGCGGGCAGGTGGG
>JBLMWR010000428.1:0-3887 GCA_050257335.1 Deltaproteobacteria bacterium
GGCCTGGAAGCAGGCCAAACAGCTCAACCGCCCCGTCCTGCTCCATTTTCACGCCGTCTGGTGCGGGCCCTGCCAGCAGATGGAACGGGAGGTCCTGAACACTCCCGCGGTCCTGCACGAACTCAACGCCTGCTGCGTCGCCGTAAAAATTGACTGCGATCAGCAGCCGGTGCTGGTACAGCAGTTCGGCGTCGAGTCCCTTCCCTGCGACGTGCTGGTGACGCCCGATCTCAAGATGCACCGCGTCAATCAGGGTTTCGTTCCCGCCGACCGCTATCCCTCCCTGATTTCGCAGGCGGTCAAGCAGAAAACCGAAGCGCGCATTCAAGTCTCGGCCAAATGACCGGACCGTTCGCAGTCCCGGCTTCAGCCTGAGTTCGTCGTCCCGCCTTCAGGCGGCACGGCAAAGGCGAATATTACCCCGGCAAATTCTCCCATTGCCGGACATGCGGTTCGGCGAGGATGTTGCCGTCGGTCCCCTTCCCGAGCCGGCAGTGGGCCACGAGGTTGCCGGAGCCGGGGCCCTGCCAGCGGATGGGGGCCTGCATCAGGGGCGGTGAGCGGCCGTCGAGGATCGTGCAGCCGGTGACGAGCGTGTCGCTGCAATCGTCGAGGAAAATGCCGAACGGCGCCGGTTCCAGCACCTGGACGCCGCTGATGTTGATCCGCCGGCAGCGGACCAGTTCGACCAGCCCCTCGCGCGTCTGCGCTCCCGCATTGGCGACGGTGTGCCGGCCCGCCTGGCAATCCTGGATGACCAGGCCGGAGAGCGAGCAATCGGCGCTGTCCACGAGGCGGATCCCCGTACACAGCTCCTTCGTGTCGTAATCGGGGTTGTGGTCGAAGACGTTGGCCCCCACGACGATGTTGCGCGAGCTTTCGATGAGCAGGTTCCGGGAGTGGCCGCTGTAGAGGACGTTGCCCGAGATCGTCATCCCGCGGGCCGACGTCAGGTGAATATTGTTCTCCTGGCTGCCGATCAGGTTGCCGGTGATCGTCCACAGCCCGATCTTGTGATTCTTTTCGGGCCCCGCGCCGATGAAGCGGATGTTGCAGCCGTTGGGGCTGTAGGTCGCCTGCAGGGTGTTGCTGGCGATCGTCCCCTCGCGGACGCTGCCGGTGCGGCAGTCGATATAGACTTCGGCCGTGGGTTCGCCGTCGGCCCCGGGCACCTTGTGCGATTTGTTGTTGTTATATTCGATGTCGTTGCCGGTGATCTGCAGGTTGCGGATTTCGCTCCCCTCGATGCGAATGCCCCCCTGCCGGCAATAACTGATGTGCGACCCGGTAATGATCGTCTGGTGCAGATCGACGCGGTCGAGGTGCACTCCGACGCCGGTGTTGTTGTAGATGTGGCAGTGGCTGATGAGCACGTTGCGGGCGCGCTGGTGGATGGAGACGCCCGTGCGGACTTCGCGGATGAGCACGCCCGTGAGCGTCGGCTGCATGACTCCCTGAATGCGGATGCCGTCGGCCTCGGGATGCGCGCCCTGAATCTCGATGTCCGCGACGGTCGGCATCCGTTCACGCTGCCATTCTTCGGGGCGGAACCCCGCCGGATCGGCGGTGGCGGTGTGGGTTGCTTCGAGGACCAGGGCGGGGCCCGGCCCGGCCATCACAATTTTCGCCGTCCCCCCTGCCCCGCGGATGCCGACCGGCCCGAATTCCTTGAGCCGCACGATGATCGGCCGGGAAATGCGATAGGTGCCGCGGGGGAATTCGACGAGGCCGTCGCCATCGCGGAGGGCATGCTCGATGGCCTCGATGTCGTCCTGGCGACCGTCGCCAACGGCGCCGAAACTTCGAACGTTGCTCATGGCAGGCGATTTCGGATTTGGGATTCGGGATTCGAAAGAAGTTGCCGGAGATTCTCGTCTTTTTCATCGTGGAACGAAAGCAGGCCGGAAGGATTTCCTTGTTTCCGCGCCGTGAAGCGGCAGGATGCCGCGTCTACATACGTGCGGCAGGTTGCCGCTTCTCCGTAGATGCGGCATCCTGCCGCATCGAAACGTCTCAGAAACAGCGCTTCCCGAAAGCAGTTGGAAGCCCCCGTCTCCCCGTCGTCTCTCTCCCGTCCGCTCCAAAGAATTCGCGGGAATCGCCATAGATTTCGCTGAGACTCCCATAGATTCCCCGAGATTTTTCAAAGATTCCAAAGATTTCACAGGTGTTAACCACGATACACGCGAAAGCGACGAAAAGGGCGACGGACCACGTATGAACGCTGATGAACGCGAATTCGTCGCCGACGGCGTGCGGCATCGACCAGGTGCGGCCCCTCTTGTTGCGTGCCTTTCGCGTCTTTCGTGGTTTCTTTCGGCGCCGCTCCCGTGGCGGCTTTCCGTGAGGGTTACTTTGGAATGCGTTGACGGACTTTCAGGCCGGCTGGGGATCGGGGCGCCGGCGAGCCTTTCTGGCTTTGCGCCGCGGAATCGCGCAGGCGTGGCCCGCCGGTGTCGCATCGGACGCGGCCGGACCTTCATCCCGGGTTTGCGCCGGTTCATCGGTCTCGCTGTGGTCATCGACCGCGCCGGCGCTCTGCGTGGAGAGGGTTTGCACCTTTGTTTCAACCACGGTCGACTCGGCGGACCGCTTCGAACGCCCGTCGCGCTCGGCCGGCTGATTGCTGCAGGCCGCGTGTGCGACCGCCGTCCGAGGAAGCGCCGCGCCATCCACCGGCATGCGTTCGGACGGTGCCTCGACGCCAACCGGCACGGCAGCGGCCGCGACCTGTTGCTCGCAAAGAGGGAATCCGTTCACTGGGGGTGGAGAGTCACAACTCAATTCCCTCCCCCTCGAGGCGAGAGTCTCGGGGTCGGCGTGAGGAGCCACGAGACGCTTGCCCCCCTCCCCCGCCTCTCCTGCACAATGGGTGGAGTAAGAAACTGACGTGGAGCGGGCGACGAGTCTGTCGCTGGCTCCAATCAATGGATCTGCCGGGTTGGCCAGCGACCACTCCCAGTGCCCGCCGGCGCCAAAGCCGACCCGCGCGCTCGTGACCCCCAGCCGGCTGGCCGCGCCCCGCAGCTCTTTCTGGCTCAGCCCGTGCTCGGCCCCCAGCCGGTACACGGTCGCGGCGGGGAGCGGGCCGGCGGAGAGCAGCGCCTTCAGGCACAGCTCGCCGGCGCTCAACTGGCCGAGCGGATCGACCGGGTTGACCGCCGAGCCGGCCTCCCACGCCACGCCGCCGTCATCGAGACAGAAAGCCAGCCCCTGCGGCTCGGCGCAGAAGTTCGTGCGCTTCGCCACGAAGAGCCGCCGCGACGGATCGTCCGGATCGGGAACGATGCACCACGCGCATCGGGCCGCCTCCGTCGGCCAGCGCGACGTCACGCGCAGCCCGCCCCGGGGGTCGGTCCGGCAATTGGCCGGGACGGTGACGATGAAGGCGATCGGGAGGCGCTCGGCCAGTTCATGGAGCTGGTGCAGCGTCTCCGCCATCAGCTTTGGCGTGGCGCAGAAATCGGAAAGGGGGTCGATAATCACCATGCCGACCGAGGCGTGATTCTCCAGGTAGTACTCCAGCGCTTCCAGATCGAAGGGCAAGGCGACCGGCCGTTCGCAGTCGTGGTCGATCTCGGGGGCTTCCGTCCAGAACCCGCGGAACCGCAGCAACTGCCGCCGGTATTCCCCCGGCTCTTGGAAGCGGCTGATGACGACGCGGCCGGCCTCTTTGTGCCGGGAGACGACCAGCACGTCCGCGGCAGGCAGCCGGTTCGGCGTGCCGTCGGGCCAGGGGAGACTGCGCCGGACCCGCTCCGCCAGATCGAACGCCAGCCGCGACTTTCCCGCGCCGGGCGCGCCTTCGATGACCGTCACTTTGCCGAGGGCAATCCGGCCGGGCCAGAGCCACTCGATCTCCCCCTGCGGCGGGAGCGGTTCGACCT
>JBLMWR010000429.1:0-4856 GCA_050257335.1 Deltaproteobacteria bacterium
CGATGAAAATACCCCTCCCGTTCGTGATTCGATTTCTCGCAGTCGTAGGTCTGTTCGGCACGTCTGTCCACGCCGCGCCGACGGACGACGTTTATCGTCTGGGGCCGGATTCGGAGGCGCATGAGGGGGTGCCGCAGGGGAAGATCGTCGGGCCGCTGACGCTGGCGAGCAACGTCTACCCCGAGACCACCCGGCACTACTGGGTGTACGTCCCCGCGCAGTACGACCCGGCCAGACCGGCATGTCTCATGATCTTTCAGGACGGGCACGCCTTTCTGAATCCCAAAGGGGACTACCGCATACCGTTCGTGTTCGACAACCTGATCTATCGCCGGGAAATGCCGGTGACGATCGGCGTCTTCATCAACCCGGGGCACCGGGCCGATCAGAAAGAGGCGACGGACAGCAACTGGGGAGACGGGACGACGAACCGGCGGGTCGAGTACAACGCCCTGAACGACACGTACTCGAAACTGATCATCGACGAATTGCTGCCGGAACTGGCGAAGGAGTACAAGATCTCCGCGGACCCGAACGACCGGGCGATTGCCGGGGCCAGCTCGGGGGCGATCTGCGCGTTCACCGTGGCGTGGGAGCGGCCGGACCAGTTCCGCAAGGTGATCAGCACGATCGGCAGCTTCACGAACATCATGGGAGGGCACGTCTATCCCGACCTGATCCGCAAGAGCGACCCGAAACCGATCCGGATTTTTCTGCAGGACGGCCTCAATGACAATCGCGGCCGGCGGCGAGGGGGCGCGTACGATCCGAACTGGGACTGGCACGCCCAGAACCGGAAGATGGTCGAGGCGCTGACCGAAAAGAAATACGACGTGAATTTCACGTGGGGGATCGGGACGCATTCGAACAAGCAGGGGGGCGCGATCATGCCCGACATGCTCCGCTGGCTGTGGCGCGACTACCCCCGCCCCGACGACCCCCACGACGACGGCAACCGCAAGCTCTTCGGCAAGAAATCGTGACGTTAGAGAACCACGAAAGACTCGAAAAACGCGAAAGAAGGATTACGAAATCGCGTGAACGACCCGTCATCCACAGATTGTGCAGATTTTCACAGATTGAGCGCGCCACTGACAAAACCTGCGGAAATCTGCGCAATCTGTGGATACCTGATTTTCGTTCCTGGCCCGCGAGCCGGATGCGTACTGCCGCCGCGCTGAAAAAATGGGACAGACAGGAAAATTACGGACAGGAACATCACACAGAAAAAGTCGCGGGAGCAAGTGGCGCGCGGGGCAAATGGGAGATCCCGGGGATGTGCTTCCAGCAGAAAGAGAGGAACCGCGGATTTCGCGGATCCGCGCGGATAAGTGCGGACGAGGTGAAATTGCCCATCCGCGCATATCAGCGTCATCCGCGGTAAAATTCGTCGCGGTTCCTGCAGCGGGCCAAATGGCGGCGTTTGCAACCCCCGTGCCTTCCTTTGCGGCTTTACGTGATCATCAATTTCCAGCATCGGTTCTAAAGCTCACCGGACCGGCCCCATGCGCAAGCAGTCTCGACATCGAATCGCGTTCGTTCTGGCAATCGCCGTGATATTGTTCGCGAAATCCCGCGTACTCGCAGCCGACGGGGAACAGATTCCGGACGACATCTCCATCCAGCACAACGTCCGGTATCGGGAAGGGACGGTCCGGAACTGGACGCTGGACCTGGCGATGCCGAAAGAGCGCGGGGAGAAACCGCGGCCGGCGATCGTCGTCATTCACGGCGGCGGGTGGATCGAGGGGGACAAGTCGAGCTTCTCGACGCCGCGCGAGAATCGCCCGCCGGGAAACATCATTGACTTCGCCAGGCTCGGCTTCGTGGCGGCGACAATCAACTACCGGCTGTCGGGGGAAGCCCCCTGGCCGGCGGCTCTGCACGATTGCCGATGCGCCGTGCGATTTCTGCGGGCCCACGCGAAACAGTACGGGATCAATCCCAATCGGATCGGCGCCTGGGGGAACTCCGCCGGCGGGCACCTGGCGCTGATGCTGGGGATGGCCGGCAAGGACGCTGTCCCGGGAGACGACGGACCGTACCAGAGCGAATCGAGCGCCGTGCAGGCGGTGGTCAGCGACAGCGGGCCGATTGACCTGGTGCACCAGTTTCATCACGAGCAGGTCCACACGGTGATCGAGAAACTTCTGGGAGGTCCTCCGGAAGGATCGCGGTCGGCCGATTACAAGCGCGCCTCGCCGGTCAGTTATGTTTCGCCGAAGCTGCCGCCGCTGCTGCTGATCTACGGCGAAGCCGACGGTCAGGTCGGCGTGGAGACGTCCGACCAGTTCGTCGAGGCGCTGCAGCAGGCCGATCTCAAGGACCTGACATACCTGCGGCTGGGCAAAGTCGATCATTGCCCGCACTCGCTCATACGCGTCCCGTGGCTCGTCCCGGCGGTGAACGAGTTCTTTCTGCGAACGCTGGCAGCCGAGAAGCCGGTGGAGAAGCGGTGATTTCGTTCTCTCACTGCGTTCTGCGCGGGCCGGGGATTGGATTCGCTGCGGCCAGACTCCGCTGCCGAAGCACGTGTTGCCAGACTTCGGCGACCGACGTCGCCTGGGAGCCGCACGGCGGAGCCCGATCGAACGCCGGAGTCTCTTCTCATGCCAGCTCGCCGGCGACCGGGCGATGTTCCAGCCCCAGAAAGTCCTCGATCGTCCGCTCGATGTACCGGGCTTCATCGTCGGCGTGAAGCATCGAGATCAGCTTCTCTTTCCGACCGTCCTTGAGAAGCACGCTGACGCAATAGGAATGCGAGCTCTGAGAATTCTGCCCGTCGAACGAGCAATAGAGCTGGTCGACGTCCTCGACTGCCAGCGTCTTGTTCCCCTTCCACGGAACCGGTCCGTGCCGCACCCGCAGCTCATCGCGCGTGGCGTCTATCCAGGTGCGGTTCAGGAATCCGGCGATGACAAAGTACGTCAGGCCGATTCCCACGGCGACATGGCAGATGGGAAATAGAAAGAACAGCAGCGCCGCCGCTCCGATCTGTCCGCCGGCTCCAATCCCCATGGAATACCAGAAGATCAGAAAGCCGTCCCACGCGATGCAGAAGAACAGGAGGAAGAACAGAATCGGCGAGAACCAGCGATAGGTCAGTTGGATGCCGCCGGCAGTCACGGAACAGGCCACCGAATCTGGATGCGGCACTTTTGGCCGGACGACGGCGCTCTGCGACACTGGCGCGGGAGAAGGAGCGGGTGGGGCAGGCAGCGGTTCCGAGGGCGATTCCGGCGGGAGTGGCGTCAGCGCGCCGCAGAAGCGGCAGGTCGCCGTGCCGTGGCGGACGTCCAGATCTGCCTCGCGCAACGCAGCGCCACAATGGCTGCATGAGAGTTGTGTTGCGGACATCGCGCGATTCCTCGACAGGGCGTGGAGAAAGAAATCCGGCACCACCGCTCGCGGGTCTCTCACGCGCAATGGCAGTCAGAACCCCAGTTTAATATAACGAAACGGGCTGCCCGGTGGATCAAAATCGGGTGGCGTCCTGATTTGCGAGCCCAGTGCCCCGGCCGCTCCCAGGCGGCCGGGGCACTTTCGCGCGGCCTTCGCCAAATCGGGACACCACGCATAGTCGATCCGGGCGCTGGTTCCGTTGGCTGTATTGCCGGATGGGACGCGCGGCACCCGATTGCAGTCAGGCTGAAAGCCCGACGTATTACAGCAGCTAGCCGCCGGCGATGGCGCCGACGACGAAAAAGGGCTCGGCTCCCGAGGCGACGGCGGCGGGGAGTGGGGCGTCGGGGAGTTCGTGGGAGAGGTCCTCGGAGCAGGCGAAGAACCGAAGGAACGCCCGCCGCTGGTACGTGACCTGATCGCGAATCGTCCCGCACAGCATCGGGTAGCGGGCCTCGAGCGCGTCGAGGACCGCGCGCTGTGTCGCCGGACCGGCAATTTCGAGCTGCACCTCGCCGCCAGCTTTCGCCAGCCGCTGCAGATGATAAGGAAGCACGACGCGAATCATGGGAGTGTCTGCACTTCGACCGAGACCACGGCAGGAAGGTCGCGGACGATGGGGGCCCAGTGGTCGCCGGAATCGGGCGAGGCGTACACCTGCCCGCCCGTGGTGCCGAAGTAGATGCCGCACTTGTCGAGCGAATCGACGGCCGTCGCCTCGCGCAATACGTTGACGTAGCAGTCGCGCTGGGGGAGGCCGTTCGTGAGCGGCTCCCAGTCGTTGCCACCGGTGCGGCTGCGGTAGACGCGCAGCTTCCCCTCGGGGGGATAGTGTTCGGAGTCGCTCTTGATCGGGACGACGTAGATGGTCTCGGGCTCGTGCGCGTGCACTTCGATCGGGAACCCGAAGTCGGTCGGCAGATTTCCGCTGACTTCCCGCCACGACTCGCCGGCGTCGTCGCTGCGCATGACGTCCCAGTGCTTCTGCATGAACAGCACTCCCGGGCGCGAGCGGTGCATGGCGATGCGGTGCACGCAGTGGCCGACCTCGGCATTCGGGTCGGGGATGTATTGGGACGTCAGTCCCTTGTTGATCGGCCGCCAGGTGTTGCCGGCGTCGTCGGTGCGGAACACACCCGCCGCCGAGATGGCGATGTAGATCCGATCGGGATGGCTGGGATCCAGAAGGATCGTATGCAGGCCCATCCCGCCCGCGCCGGGCGACCACTTCGACCCCGAGCCGTGGGTGCGCAGCCCGGGGAACTCGTGCCAGGTCTGTCCGCCGTCGGTCGTGCGGAACAGCGCGGCGTCTTCCACGCCGGCGTAGACTGTGTCGGGGTCGCTCTTCGAAGGTTCCATGTGCCATTCGGGCTTGAACTGGCTGGGGTGAGGAGTGCCGTCGTACCACTGGTGCGTTCCCGGAACGCCGTCGTATTCGAACTTGTTCCCGACCG
>JBLMWR010000430.1:0-2913 GCA_050257335.1 Deltaproteobacteria bacterium
TCACTTTTACACGCGGGTATGCTACCGTCGCTCCGGGCCAAAGTCAATGGGATGCTCCGCTCGGTGGTTGTCATGGAGGGCGCATCCGTCACAGTTTTCTGGCGAGCCGCGTCCTGCGTCAGGATATAATTGATCTGGAAGCAAGCCAGTATTGCTTCGTGTCGGAAAAGCATGATCAGGAGTGCCGCCATGCAGAATCGAACGGTCCCGGGACTGGTGGTTCTCGCGGCAGTGGTCGGCTTCGCGGAGTCAGGACGTTCCGACTCCCGGGGACGGGCGCCGCCAGGGAGTGATTCGACCGGACCCGCGTGGCACGATCAATGGCATCGCGGGCATTGGGTCGGCGGCGGCTCAGATTGGGGCGGTCCGTGGGCCTGGGGATTCTCGTGGCACGGACCGAACGCAGCCGAATACTACAATCCGTTCTGCGGCCGCTGCCAGCCCTTTGTTCTCAATGTGGTTCAAAGCCGGCGTTCAGATCGCGTCTTTCGCTTTGGCGGGGGACTGCAGGCGCCGAACGAAGGGGGAGAGGTTGAACGGGTTGAAAGCGTCGTCATCGACTATTCGCGGCCGCTCGACGCGACAGCCTACGCCGAACCTGGCGTCAACTGGAATCGTGCAGTCGGCGCGCCGCTTGTGTCGGGTGCGGCACGCGCAGCCGTCGGCTCGGCGCGGGCGGCGTTCTACGGCGGCGATTACAACCTCGCGCTCCAGTATACAAACGCGGCGCTGGTTCGAATGCCTCGGGACCTGGCCATTCACGAGACGCGGGCGCTCTGCCTGTTCGCCCTGAAGCGGTACGGCGAGGCGGCAACCACGCTGAATGCGCTGCTGGCAGTCGGTCCGGGCTGGAACTGGACGACCATGAGCGGATTCTACCCGAACGTCGAGGCGTACACGTCACAGCTCCGCGCACTGGAAGCCTATTCGAAGTCGAACCCGAGGTCGGCCGACGGCCATTTCCTGCTGGCGTATCATTACGCGACGGGCGGCTATCCCGACGCTGCCGTGAAGCAATTGCAACAGGTGGTGGACCTGGTGCCGCGGGCGAGCGTCGCGGCCCGGCTGATGCAACAACTGGCGGCGCCGGCGGAAACCGACAGCGCAGCGCCGGGGCCGGCGTCTTCATCGGCTCCTGGCGGGCAATCGGCAGGAGGCGCGGCGGTCAACGTGCCGCAACTGATCGGGACTTGGAAGGCCGCGTTGCCTGATGGGACAAAGTTCACGATGAAGCTTGATGCCGGTTCGAACTTCACGTGGGCCTTCAACCGAAGGGGAGTGAGTACGACGATGTCGGGAACATATACGCGGGGGCGCGATACGCTGACGCTGAAAGAGCGCTACGCCGGAACGCTGACCGGAACGGTCACGTTCGCTCCCGACGGCGCGCTGAAATTCAAAACGCCGAGTGCGCCGGACGGCGAAGAAGAACTCGATTTCCATCGCTGACCGCATCGCGCGAAGCATGGGCGCTCGTCAGTTCGTTCAGGGTATTCACCAGCGGCACGACCACCGGCGTGCCATCATCGACCGCTTCCTTCACCAGTGATTCCATCTGCCGGTGCATCGCGTGAATCTCGTCGAGCCGCCGTTGAAGTGTCGCTTCGTCCGCAGTAGTTGGCACCAGCGACAGCCGATGTTCGACATACTCGCGCACCACTTTCTGCAGCTTGCTCCGCACCGGTTCTTTGAGGAGACTGACGCTCGTATAAAAGTCTCCAATGGCATTGCTGTCGGTCACCACCATCTGGCGTCTTTGTTCGTGTCGGGCCAGCGACATCGAAAAAGTGAACGCCAGGAGCAAACCGAGCAGGGCCAGCACCGCATCGTTGAACTTGCTTGGTGCCTCCTCGCGTTTCTCGCCGCTGCGAGGCCGTCCGCGCCACCAGCCGGCAGCCCAGCCCGCCAGCATTGCCGCGGCCAGCATGACCGCGATGACCCATGCGTCCACGTCGGTCAGAATGGCGCTCATCACTGCTTTCCTCTGGCGGGCAGCCGGGATCTTCAATGGGCCGTTTTACGTCTTTGCTTCTGCAAGCACGGCATCAATCGCCGGCAGTCACAGCCTGCCCTACCGGGCCCGCACCTGTTCTGGGAAATCCTTCTCGTAGCGGGCCAATAGCGCGGAAACGTCGGCCGGGACGATATACAGTTTGCCGCGAATCTGCTTCTTTTCTCCCGGCTTCAGTCCCCCGATGCGGAAGTCGCTGTGAATGCAGGCGATCACCCCCTGAAAGATTTCCTGATACGGCTCCCAGGCGACGGCCATGATCATTTTCTCGTCCGCCGAAAAGCAGCCGCACAGCCCGTTGCTCGGTACAAGAGCACTGAGCGGCCGGGGATTGACGTCGTTGCGGTCGACGTGCCGGGGACAATAGACCTGGCCCGGGGTGTACCGCGCCTTGTCGGCCCAGGGTTCGCTCGGCAAGCGGGTCAGCTTGCCGTTCAGGAAGAGGAAGCATTTCCTGGCGTACGCGGGAACGAGCGCGCTTGCGTCGGCATTGCCGGCGCCTGTGAACTTGTCCACGCGGATGCAGGGCTGAGCCCAGTGGGCCGGCGATTCCTTGTCGGTCGGATTGCGGGCCGTGACCTTGAAATCAACTTCGTCGGCAGTGGATCGGATGACATGCTCGACGACGACCCCATCGCCGAGCGTGTCTCGAAGATGAATTGAGCCGTCATCCGTCGCCAGTTGCTCGGCCTTGCGCGGGATCACGGTCTGGCCCCAGTCGCGGTCCGTGGAACCGGGACGGCAGTAGGCTTCGAGATACATGATCTTGATCTCGTCGCCCGGGAACTTGCCGCGGATTGTCAAGAAGTTCTTCGACCACGAGATTTCGAGCGGATCTGGCTTTCCGTCTGCTCTCACTGCGGCGACAGGCTCCATTGCCAATCCCGATCCCACGGCGATGC
>JBLMWR010000431.1:0-2882 GCA_050257335.1 Deltaproteobacteria bacterium
ACCGGTCAGAAGAACATCCAGTAGGCCGTCTCCGTCATAATCGCCGATCGCGCAGCCTTTCCAGTTCCCCGCGCTCGCCGTCAGGCCGCTTTCCGGGGTGACGTTCTCAAAGCGCGCTCCGTCGATGTTGCGAAACAGGGCCGGGCAGGGATCGCCCACCAGCAAGACGTCCTGCCAGCCGTCGTTGTCGCCGTCGAACGCGGCACAGCCGCTGCCGAACGCCTCCAGCGCGCGCATCGGGCGCGGCTGCTCGGGCCAGACGTAATGCAAGCCGCGCTCCCGGGCGACATCCACGAACAGGACCCCGCGCAGATCAGGAAGCACAGGAGCGGCGGTCGCGACGGTCGGCCGTCGTTCGGCCCGGTCGACCGGACTTTCCATCGCCGCCCCGGCAGCCGGAGCGGCCTTCCCGGAGCAGCCTGGCGCAGCCATCGCGCCCAGCCACAAGCACAACATGGCCAGTGTTCCCGCCAGAGTCGGGGCACGGCGCAGACAAGCCGCCATTGAGGAGCACCAGACCAGGATTGTGCGTGAGGCGATTCTGCCGCCGCCGGAAAGCAAGCCGAAAACCCGGGAGCCGGAACCGGTCCGTGCGCGGACAGCGGCACCGGTGAGTTCGATGATATTCCTCCTGGCCGCGGCCCGTCAACCATCGGACGGTCAACGATCAAACGGTCAACCAGCGACTCTTATGCCTGCGCCGGCGCTTCTTGCAGCGTCGGTTCAGCGTGGTACAATTTCTGCACGGCAGCCGATATCCGTCTTCCCGGGGCATTGTTCAGAAAGGAAGCGCGGGCGGGTCGTCAATTCGAGGGGGGTGCGAAATGGCCGGTCGTGGATCGTCTCAGGAAGCCCCCCCGCGGCTGCCCAACGGCCTCGTTCGCGCCCGCCTGTGGAAGGCCGGGCTGCTGGGGGCGCTGCTCGCCGGGAGCGGAGCCGCCTGGGCGATCTTCGGCCGCGTCCCCGCTCCAGCAACGGTCGGCCTGACGGCCCCCTTCGATGACGATCCGGAAGAACCGGCGGTCGTCAACCCGGGTTACGTCGGTTCCCAGGCCTGCGCGGCGTGCCACGCCGAGCGGGTGGCCGAATGCCAGTCCACCAATCATTTCCGGACTTTCCGGACCCCGGACCCGGCGGTGATGCCGATCGGATTCGAGCCCGGGAAGCATACGTTCACCTCGCGACATCCCGGGCTGCGATTCGAAATGTCGCGGTCGGGGAACGACTATTTCGAGACGGCGATTTATTCGACTCCGGCGGGGGAAGCGCGGAGCACTGCGCGGATCGACCTGGTGCTGGGCGCCGGGGGAAAGGCCGACGAGGTGTATCTGACGTGGCACGAGGGACGGCTCTACGAGTTGCCGGTGGCGTGGCTGTTCACCTTTGATTGCTGGGGGTGCAGCCACATCTGCGCTCAGCATTCGGGTAATCCCCGGCGCGAATCGACGCTGCGCTGCCTGGAGTGTCATAACACATGGTTCGCCCACGTGCCGGGCACGCTCAACGAGTACCGGCCCGGGAGCTTCCTCATGGGCGTGACCTGCGAGAACTGCCACGGGCCCGGACGCGAGCACGTGGCGTTCCACGAAGCGCATCCCGGTGCGGAAGCCGGCGAGAAGATTGTGCGGCCTGCCAAGCTCTCGCGCGAGCGGCAAATCGAGGTGTGCACGCAGTGCCACAGCAATGCGATGATTCACCGGGGGCCGGCGTTCAGTCATCGCCCGGGGAAGCCGCTCGATGCGGACTACAAGACTCTGCGGGCGCCCCGATACACCGAAGAAGATCACGTCGCCAATCAGATCAAGTATCTGCGACAAAGCAAGTGTTTCCAGCAGAGCGACGACATGACGTGCACCACCTGCCACGATCCGCACCGGCCGGAACCGGCCTGGGCCTCGGGACGGGAGGCGTGCCTCGTCTGCCACCAGAGCGCGAACTGCCTCGAGCGGGAGCGGGTGCCGGCGGCGGTCCGCGACAATTGCGGCGCCTGCCACATGCCCCCCTACATCAAGATCAACGTGAATTTTGAGACCGAAGACGACAACTACGTCCCACCCATCCGCCGCTGCGACCATCGGATCGCGATTCACCCCCGCGCGCAGCAGGAAGTGCTGTTGAACTGGCACCGGGAGCAGACCGATCCTGCCAGCCGCGAAGAGGCCGCACGCCTGACGCGGTCGCTGGTCGGGGAATGGCTGGGTGAAGCCGAGTCCTGCCGTCGCGACTTCCGGCTGCTGGGGGCGATCGCCGCCCTGCGCGAAGCCTACCGCATCGATCCGGCGCCCGAGACGCGGGAGAAAATCCGTCAGTCGGTCGCCGCGCTGGATGAAATCGATGCCGGTTTCGACAAGGCCGTGCACCAGCTCAGCCGGCAGCGGTATGCCGCGGCGATTGAAACGCTCGAGCGGGTGCTGCGCCTCAAGCCCGATCTGGCCAAAGCCCACGGGCGGCTGGGGACGGCTTATGCGGCGATCGGCAACCAGGAGCAGGCGCTCGCGCATCTGCGGGCCGTTGAGAAGTTCGATCCGGACAGCCCCTACGGGGAGGCGATGATCGGCTGGCTGGCCTACCTGAAGGACGACGCGGGGCAGGCGGTGGAGGCCCTCGAACGGGCCGACGCCATCGAGCCGTATAACGCCCAGATCCAGCAGCACTGGGGCCTCGCGCTGATGAAGCTCGGGAAATGGGAGGAGGCCGCCGCGCGCTTTCAGCAGACGGTGACAATTGACCCGCGGCAGGCGGGGGGCTGGCAGGGTCTGAGCCATGCGCTGCGCCACGTAGGTCGGCGGGAGGAGGCGCTGGACGCGGCCCGGCGCGCTGCGCGGTTGACCCGCTTCGACAGCCCCGACACGCTGCTGACGCTGGTCGACGCCTACGCGGAT
>JBLMWR010000432.1:0-4075 GCA_050257335.1 Deltaproteobacteria bacterium
GGTCTTCCCCGTCGTGAATGCTCCACGACTCGACAACATCGGATGGCAACTTTTTCCCGATCGCCTTTTCCAGCGCCTTCACGTCAGCAGCCTTGACGCCGCGCCGAAGATTCGCAAGTGCCTCCGGCAGGTTCTTCAACAACCAACGCTCAATCCGATTCCACGACTTCTTCACAGGGGCCGGCCTGCGCTCGTCAGGCCGGGCAATGAGCGTCAGCTTTTCACTTCGCCCGCTGCCGGCACTTTTCTTAGCCATAGCTTTCTCCGGCGGTGTACGAACCGTGCTGTCGGGGACCAATCGTGACTGTTTCGAGTTTAGCGTCGTGGGGGCGCGTCGGATAGGGCGTTGGCGCACGGGCTGGGACGCCTAGGCAACGCCACTCCGCGACGCCCGTTCCATTTCCCGCGCTGGTGGACCGTGGTATGCTGAATGCCCGAACCACTCCCGCGGCTGGCCCGACCCGGCCCGGAATTCGTCACGCCGGACACCCCCCCCACAGGAGACGATCATGAATCTCACGCGACGGGATTTTGTGGAACAGGCGCTCTTGGCGGCGACTGCCGCGCTGGCAACCGGGACGGGCCTCGACGCAACGGCGGCAGAAGACACGCCCCGCCGCCCCGTCGGGCCCAACGACAAGATTCGCGTGGCGGTCATCGGCGTCAACGGGCAGGGGGGCGCGCATGTCGGGGAATGGCTCAAGAATCCCGACGTCGATCTGGTCGCCATCTGCGATTGCGACCCGGGCGCGTATGAACGGATCGCCTCCAAAATCAAGGGGCGCCCCGAGCTTCCCCGTTACGAGCAGGACATCCGCCGGCTCCTCGAAGACAAGACCATCGACGCCGTCTCCATCGCCACTCCCAACCACTGGCACGCCCTGGCGGCCGTGTGGGCGATGCAGGCCGGCAAGGACGTCTACGTCGAGAAACCGTGCAGCCACAACGTTCGCGAGGGACGCGTCATGACCCAGTGGGCGCGAAAGCTCGGACGGATGTGCCAGATGGGGGTCCAGAGCCGCAGCATGACGGGAATGCGGCAGACTCTCGAATTCGTCCACAGCGGGAAGATCGGCAAGGTCGCCGCCGCACACGCGATCTGCTACCGCCGTCGCGACAGCATCGGCCTGGTGGACACCGAAGCGCCGATCCCCACCGGCCTCGATTTCAACCTGTGGGCCGGCCCCGCTCCCAATAGCGTGCCGAAACGAAAAAGGCTGCATTACGACTGGCACTGGGTTTTCGCCACCGGGAACGGCGACATCGGGAACCAGAACCCGCACGAGCTCGACAAGGCCCGCTGGGGTCTCGGCAAGCAGGAACTGCCGAAGCATGTCGTCAGCCTGGGCGGGCGCCTCGGTTACATCGACAACGGCGACGTCGCCAACAGCCAGGTGACGATTTACAAGTGGGATGACGCGCTCCTCATTTCCGACGTCCGCGGCCTGCCGATCAAGTCCCCCGTGACGTTCGGCCTGAAAGGGACCCGCCCGTTCGAAGGGGCGGCCAACATCTGGTACGGGACCGAAGGGTACGTCGTCGGCCCCGGTTATACGTCCGGCGTGGCCTTCGATTACGACGGCAAGGAGCTGGGGAAATGGAGCGGCGGCGACTACCAGGCCCATTTCGCCAACTTCGTCAAGGCCATCAAGAGCCGCAATTACAGGGACCTGCATCTGGACATCGAAGACGGCCACCTGTCAAGCGCGCTGGCGCATCTGGGGAACGTCTCGTACCGCCGCGGCCAGGTGGTGCCGGAAGGGACCCGCCCCAGCCATTTCACCGAAGACCGCCACGTCGCCGACACGCTGGCGAGCTTCGAAGCGCACCTGAAAGAGAACGGCGTGGACTTCAATGCCACGAAGTTCTACCTCGGCCAGGAACTGACGATCGACCCCAAAACCGAGCTGTCGACCGACTCCGCCGCCAACCCGCTCTTCACCCGCGAGTACCGCAAAGGATTCGAGCTGCCCGAGCCTCCGGTGGCATAGGATGCCCATCAATCTCCGTCGTGGGTGCGCGATGCACGCAGGGGTTTGGGCGAGTGAGCCCCAACGGGGCGGGATTCGATAGCCCAGGGCGAAGCGCAGGAGCCCTGGGTATGATGCACACCCCTGAATTCCGTCGTCAATTCCCGATCGCCGAGAAATGCCCCGCCGCTATCAGCAGGAACTCTCGGTGCTCGCAGCGTGGCTGCTGATGCTCGCTGGGCTGGCGGTCGCGGCGCCGGGCTTTTTCCGCGGCGATCAGGTACGGGGGATGCTCGTGAGTGCCGCGCCGGCGCTGGTGGCGGCGATCGGGACGACGCTGGTCATGCTGGCCGGGCAGATCGACATTTCGATCGGCTCGATCTTTTCGGTATGTGGGGTCGTGGCGGGGCTGGCGGTCGAGGCGGGGTGGCCGATGCCGGCGGCGGTGACCGCGGCGCTCGTCTGCGGCGGACTGATCGGGGCTGCCAACGGCGCGCTCGTCGCCGGATTGCGGCTGCCGGCGATTGTCGTGACGCTGGCGACCCTGGTCGCCGTGCGCGAAATGCTGCGCTATTGCCGCGAAGGGGAGTTCGTCCGGGATCTTCCCGCCGGCTTTCAATGGTTCGGGATGTCGCAGACCGCCGGGCAGTGGGCGGTGGTCGCCGTCGCGGCGCTGCTGGCCGTGGCGGCGGCGTGGGGGCTGGCGAATCTGGCCGGGGGAAGGGCGATTTATGCCACGGGGAGCGACCCCGAGGCGGCGCGACTGGTGGGGATCCGGCCGCGGCGGATCGTGTTCGGGGTGTTCGTCGCCTCGGGCGTCCTCGCGGGGCTGGCGTCGCTCCTCAATGCCGTGCGGTTCGGTGACGTGGACCCCCATGCCGGGGCAGGGCTCGAGATGCAGACGATCGCCGCGGTGGTCGTGGGAGGGACGGCGGTGAGCGGCGGGCGGGGGACGATCTTCGGGACGATCGCCGGGGTGCTGCTCCTGGCGACGATCGGCCCAGCCCTGGTCTTCCTCAAAGTCCAGCCGCAATGGGAACGGGCCATCCAGGGCCTCATCATCCTCGCCGCCGTCGCCTCCGACCGGCTGTTCCGAAGGGAGGCGTAGAGAGTGACGCGAGGACCGGAACTGAAGAATCACGCAAAGACGCAAAGGAACCTGGCTCGGCGGTCGATCCTGAAGCGTCCGCCCATTGCGACGTCTGGACCGGTCCACACAGATGAAAACCACGAAACTGTCGAAACAGCCGAAAAACACCTACGACTCACGCAATAAGTCGGCACCAGAGATGGAATCAACCGTGGATGTCGTGGATATGCTTTTTAGTCCATCTCCAGAGTCTAACACGTCACGAACATGGCGCGCGCCGTGGATTGACAGTTTCTGCCTTTGCGCCTTTGCGCGATTCCTTTTTTTGGAAGCCGGCCTTTTGTTCGCTGCGGCCTCGGTGCTTCTGTGGTTCCATCCATTTTCGTGCTTTTCGCACATTTCGTGGTTCCCTCTTTTCCGTCGTTCCACGAATTGACAACCGATGCTGCAAGGGCGCAGGCTGAAGCCTGAACGTCAGCGCTGGAGATCAGCCTTCAGGCTGGGCCACTTGATGGTCGTGTTGCGCGGGAGCTCAAACAATTGAAAAATGGAACGGATGCAAATGGACTGGTCCCTCCGCAAGAGCGCAGGCTAAAGCCTGAACGCCAGCGCGGGTTGGCGGTTTTGCTGCTCATCGAGATCGCCGTGTTCGGGGTCGTGGGGACGAACTTCTTCACCCGGCAGAACGCCTTCGAGGTGGGGCGGCTGGCCGTCGAGATTGGCCTTCTGGCCCTGGCCCTCACCCCGGTCATCATCACCGGCGGGATCGATCTGTCGGTTGGATCGCTTCTGGGACTCTCGGCCGTCATTCTCGGGATGCTGTGGCGCGACGCCGGCTGGCCGGCGGCGGCGGCGGCGCTCGCGGCAGTTGCCGTCGGCGGAGTGGGCGGGGCCCTCAATGCGCTGCTCATCACACGGTTGCGGATCCCGCCCCTCATCGTCACGCTTGGCTCCTACTCGCTGTTCCGCGGACTGGCGGAGGGAGTCACTGGCGGCGTCGACAACTTCACCCGCT
>JBLMWR010000433.1:0-3959 GCA_050257335.1 Deltaproteobacteria bacterium
GATCGGACCGATCAATTCGCCGGCGCCGGAAGCACCGTCAGGAATCAGAGCCTGACGAACGCCGTGCAGCGCTTCGGGAACTGGGCGGCGTTTGAATTCGCCGGCGGCCCCGACGACCGGCTCCTAGACCAGGTGCGCCTGCCGGAATTGGGGACGATGCCGATGGATCGGCCGCTGGTGCATACGCTGACATTGGCGGCCCGCGGCGTCGCCGGCCTGATGCTTCTGGCGGCGGTCGTCGCACTCGGCCGGCGCGGCGACCGGGTGTCGCTGGGATTCGTGCTGGGACTGGGGTGTGTGGCGACGTTCGTCGTCTCGCCGGTGGCGCGCGGGCATTATTTCCTGCTGTATGTTCCGGCCGTCCTGTTCGGCGGCCTGTGGATGCGGCAGGGCTGGAGCGAGAAGTCAGCGCTTCGTTTCGCCGCGATTCCCATGCTCCTCTGCCTGGCCCATTACCTGGCCCTTAACTACGCCGGGCGCATCGGCCTGCTGGGAATCGGCACTGCGCTGTGGTTTTTCGCGGCATGCGGGATCGTGATGGCGGACGCGGTGCGATGCCGGCACGTGGGCCGGCAGGAGAATATGCCGCCCTTGCCGGGAGTGCACGCGATCGAGCGTCGAGCCGCGGCGTAGCAGCCGCTGGAGTTGAGACTGCAGCCTGTCCCGTCGCGCCGGGATGTGATGGTCGTGATGGATGGAAACTGGACGAAGGGGGTTCGAGAACGGATACGATCGATCCTTTGACCCTGCAAGAGCGCAGGCTGATGCTTGAACTCCAGCAAACGAGAGACTGTCAGGCGATGGCCGCGGTGGTGTGGGCTGCCGCGGCAGTGAGTTGCCCGAGAAGCTGTTCGGGGGCGACCGGTCGCTTGATGAAGGCGGCGATTCCGAGCGTCTGGCCGGCGGTGCGGACCACGTCCGGGATCTCGTCCGCGCAGACGACGACGGGAGTCGTGTCGGCGGAGGATCGCATCCGCCGGACCATTTCCAGGCCATCGACGACCGGCATCGCCAGATCGGTGATAACGCAGTCGTATTGTCCGACCGCGAGGGCCTGCAGGCCCTGCTGGCCGTCCTGCAGCGGGATTGCCGAGTGTCCGGCAGAGTGGAGCGCGCGGGCGATCCAATCGCGGCTGGCACGGACGGGGTCGACAATCAGAAATTTCATCGGGTCATCCCCAGGCTGTGACGACACGGTCTTGCTGGCTCATCGAAATCCCCGGCCGAATTCTGGAACGGAAGCAATTTCGATCGACGGTTGCCTGGCCCGATACGGCTTGCGTGCGGCAGTATTTCAAGTATCGCGAAAATCGGCAAGGGGAGGTTGCCGCATCCACTTTGCAGCGCAAAGCCGGAAAAGTCGGCGGGCCCCGGGGCCGGCGTGATGAAAACAAGGGCGGCGATGGAGGGGAATGCCTCGGGACGATTCGAAGTTCGACGTTGACGATTCGAAGTTCGACGTTCAGGCGTCGCGACAAACCGTTGCCGGATTGGCCACCGTGAGACGGCGAGCGGAAGCGCTGCCTGTGCCGGGAAAACGCACGTCCTCGCCGGCGCTTCGGATTGCTATGGAGGGACACCTCAGACTTTGACGTCGTCGTTGCGGGGGCGGGGGGTGAAGGCGATTTCGATGTCGTCGATCGCGAGGTACGCGCGGGCGCCGGCCGGAATCGGCAGGTCCCCCGGCGTCGTCCGTTCGAGGAGAATCGCCAGCCCGACTCCCATTTCGATTTCGCTGGCCCCGGCGTCCTGGCTGCGCAGGGCGCGGTCCAGCGTAAATCTCTGCCACGCGCTCGCCTGCTCTTGCTCGAACGCCGGTTCGATCGGAACCGAGGCGTACTCGCGCATCCCGCTCAGCAGGTTTTTCGCCAGGTCCCGGTAGCCGAACAGTACCATCCGGCAGCGGAAGTTCCGGCGGAGCAGCTCGAAATCGGCCGGCGCCCCGCCGGCGCGGACGTGCACGGAAACGGCGTACGTGCCTGCACGGGGATTACGCACTTCCTGCGTCAATACGGCACGCGCGCCGGCGGCGATCGTTCCCGCCGAGGATGGGCCGGCCACGCCGATGCCGAGCAGAGCTTGCCTCCTTCCGCCGCGCGCCGGCCCGGATTCGCTGTTGCCTTCGACAAGGGCCACGCCGAAATCGACGGCGGGTGACGCGCCGGGGGCAGGCGGAACAACCAGCGGTGTTCCCTGCCAGCCCTTGAGGTGCTTGCCGGAGCCGACCGCCGTCAGCTCTTGCGGGTCCTCGAAACCGCGGTGGAGGAGCAGGTCTCTCGTGTACGGAGGGACAAGCGCCAGATTGCCCTGCGCGGTGGTGCGTTCCGGCGTGGCGGGGCGATCGCCGAGCAGGGCGTAGAGCGGTTCGCCCAGCGTCGCATGCTGGGGTCTTCCGGTCAGGTCGGGGAACGTCGCCGTATGCCCGACGCCCAGGAGATGCAGGATCGTTGCCGACAGGTCTTGCGGCTCGAACCGGCCGTCGCGCGGGTAGGCGCCATGTTTGTCGCTCGAACCATAAACCCGCGCTCCGCTGATTCCCGCGCCGGCGAGCGTCAGGCTGAAGACGTGGCCCCAGTGGTCGCGGCCCCCCTGCGAATTGATCTTCGGCGTGCGGCCGAACTCGCCCACGGCGACGACCAGCGTTTCCGCAAGCATTCCCCGCTGATCGAGGTCTTCGACGAGGGCCGTGAACGTCACGTCGAACTGCGGGCAGAGGACGTCCTGCAAACGGTCGGCGTTCTGGGCGTGCGTGTCCCACATCGGATTGCTGACCGCCTCGTCTCCCCCTTCGCGCGGCCAGTTGACGTGCACGAGCCGCGCTCCGGCTTCCACGAGGCGCCGCGCCAGGAGCACGCACTGCCCCCACTTGTGCCGTCCGTAGCGTTCGCGGAGCGCCTCGGGCTCGCGGGAGAGATCGAAAGCGCGGCGCGCGCGGCCCGAGGTGAGGAGCCCGAAGGCTTCCTGCGTCTGTCGGTCGAAATCGCGGACCGTCGCCCCGCGCTCGAAACGGTCAAAGTGGTGATCGACCTGCTCGAGAAGGCTGTGTCGCGAGGAGAGCCGCAGCGGTGGGATTTCCGGCGGGAGCGTCAAGCCTTCGATCTGGAAATTCGGATTGGAGGGATCGCAGATGACGCGCTGCGGATCCCATCCGAACCCCAGAAAGCCGGCCGTCTGCCCCGCCGGCTGGACGTTGTCGTTGAGCCGCATAACGTCGGGGAGCCAGACCGACGTGTACGATGGCAGCGTCGGGCTGGGGGCGAGCATCTTGAGGACCGAGCCGAGGTACGGCCAGTCGGTGCCGCGCGAAATCTGCCGCGACTGCTGGCCTTTGTATTGGTAGCCGGTGAGCACCCAGTAACCGCTGGCATCGTGGAGATCGCTGTGGGTGCAGAGCGAACGTACGATGGCGAGCTTGTTGACGATCGCCGCCGTCCGCGGAAGCAGCTCGCAGATCTGGATGCCGGGGACGTTGGTGGCGATGGGCTGGAACTCGCCGCGGATCTCGGTCGGCGCGTCGGGCTTGGGATCGAACGTCTCATGCTGCGGAGGCCCCCCCTGGAGCCACAGAAAGATGACGTTTTTCGCTTTGCCGAACGAATTCCCCGTGCGGGGGTCATCTGCGGTCTGCCGCGCGTGGACGAGTCCCGGGAGCGAGATCCCGAGGAGGCTCAATCCGCCCACGCGAATCAACTCGCGCCGCGACAGGCCGTCGCACAGCCGGGTCGGTTTTTGGTGAAGTGCAAACATGCGTTACCAGTCAATCTTCGGCGGGTTCTTCTGGCGGTTCATGCAGCACTTTTTGAATTTCTTGCCGCTCCCGCACGGGCAGGGGTCGTTGCGGCCCACTTTTGGGTCGCCGTGCACGATCGGGCGGATGACTTCGTCTTCCACGCCGGCCGGGCCTTCAAGACGCTCGTCGTTGCCGAAGTCGTCGTCCTCGTCGTCATACTCGTCGTCGG